>CAZZWJ010000109.1:0-8467 GCA_964657875.1 uncultured Solirubrobacteraceae bacterium | reverse complement strand
GAGCGCGAGCGGCAGCAGGACGACGAGGGCGAAGCGGCCCAGGACGGCGAGCGAGCCGCCGTGGCCGGTGGTATGCGCGAGCACCCCGGCGAGCAGCGGCCCGAGGATCGCCGAGGCGACGAGCGAGGCGGTGAGGACACCGAGCGCGAGCACCGTCTCGCCCCCGGCGAGGGCGATCAGGCCGACGCTGGCCACCTCGGTCGACGCGAGGCCGAGCGACAGGATCCCCTCGCGGGTGGCGCCGGAGAACGGCCGGCTGACGATCCAGGCGAGCGCGGTATCGGCGAACAGCACGCCGACGGCCAGGCCGGCGACCGCCGGGAGTCGTCCTCGCAGCTGTGAGAGCTCGCGCGGGTCGATCTGGATCGCGGTGAGCAGCACGAGCACGGCGAGCAGCCAGTCGCTGTCACCCGACAGGGATCGGCTGGGCGCGACCCGCGCGAGCACGACCGCGACGACCGCCAGCGCAGCGACGAGATCGGCCAACCCGGCGAGCCGGCGACGGGGGCTCGAGGAGGTGGCCGGTGGCCGGCCGGCGGCGCCGCTCATGAACGTGGGAGCCTATGCCGTCTGAAACCCCAGCCAAGGAGCATCGACATGGCCGACCCCGCGCCCGGAGGAGTTCTTCGCGGCCATCGGCGATCCGGTGGTCACCCGCAGCTCGCCGGGAGGTGTCGCCAGGCGATCCTGCTGCCCCCTCGGTCGGCCACTGGAAATCGAGATCGGGGTCGGTGGACGGCAGTGACGACCCGATCAGACCGGCGCGCTCGGCGAGGGGATCGAGATCAGACGAGCTCGACGACGCTCTCGGCGGCACGGCGGGCGGTGCCGTCGGCGAGGAAGCGCACCGTCGCCTCGATCTCGGGGGCGAGGAAGCGGTCGGGGCCCGGGCCGGGCACCGTCTCCCGCAGCGCGGCGATCACCGCGGCGTGGGCGGGTGACGGGGTGAGCGGGGCACGCAGGTCGATCCCGCGCGCGGCGGTCATGAGCTCGATCGCGAGCACGCGACGCAGACCGTCGATCGAGCGCCGCAGCTTGCGTGCCGCCGACCAGCCCATCGAGACGTGGTCCTCCTGCATCGCCGAGGACGGGATCGAGTCCACGGAGGCGGGGACGGCGAGGCGCTTGCACTCCGAGACGATCGCCGCCTGCGTGTACTGGGCGATCATGAGCCCCGAGTCGACCCCCGGGTTGCCGGCGAGAAACGGCGGCAGACCCGTGTTGCGGCTCGCGTCGAGGAAGCGGTCGGTCCGGCGCTCGGAGATCGAGGCGACGTCGGCGGTGACGATCGCCAGGAAGTCCAACACGTAGGCGAGCGGGGCGCCGTGGAAGTTGCCGTTTGACTCCACGCGGCCGTCGCGCGTGACCACGGGGTTGTCGATCGCGGCGGCGAGCTCGCGCTCGGCGACGAGGCTGGCATGGGCGACGGTGTCCCGCGCGGCCCCGGCGACCTGCGGCGCGCAGCGCAGCGAGTAGGCGTCCTGGACGCGGGTGTCCTGCGGACCGCGGTGACTGGCGACGATCTCCGAGCCCGTGAGCAGCGCGCGCATGTTGGCGGCCGCGACCGCCTGGCCGGTCTGGGGGCGCAGCGCCTGCAGATCGGCGGCGAACACGGCATCGGTGCCGAGCAGCCCCTCGACGCTGAGCGCGGCGGTGAGGTCGGCGAGCACGAGCAGCTCACCGAGATCGGCGATCGCGAGCAGCAGCATCCCGAGCATCCCGTCGGTGCCGTTGATGAGCGCGAGGCCCTCCTTCTCGGCCAGCGTCACCGGGGTGAGGCCGGCGGCGTGCAGCGCCTCACCGGCGGCGTGGCGACGACCGTGTCGATCGGTGACCGTGCCCTCCCCCATGAGCGCGAGCGCGCAGTGGGCGAGCGGCGCGAGGTCACCCGAGCAGCCGAGCGAGCCGTGCTCGTGGACGACCGGCGTGAGCGCCGCGTTGAGCGCATCGGCGTAGGCCCGGGCGACGGGGACGCGGACGCCCGTGCGCCCGGTGGCCAGGGTGGACAGGCGCAGCAGCATCATCGCCCGCACGACCTCGGTCTCGACCGGGTCGCCGGACCCGGCGGCGTGGCTGCGGATCAGCGAGCGCTGCAACTGGGCCCGGTCCTCGAGGGGGATGTGGCGACTGGCCAGCGCGCCGAAGCCGGTCGAGATCCCGTAGTGGGCGACCACGTCGACGCTCAGGGCGTCGATCACCGCCCGGGAGTCCGTGATCGCCGCCTCGGCGTCGGGGGTGAGCGTCACCGGCGCGCCGTGGCGGGCGACCGCCAGCACCTGCGCGGGGGTGAGCGGTCCGGTGCTCACCGGGACGGGAGCGGGGGTCGAGATCTCGGCGTCGGTCATCGCAGCGGCTATTTCAGCCGATTTCGCTGCCCGCTGACGAGCGATGTCCTACCGCGCGCGGCGGTGTCGGCGTGATCGTCTTGCGGATACTGGTCGCCGGCCTTGGCATCGCAGCGCTGCTGGCCACCTTCCTCTCGGTGCTGCGACGGTCGTGATCTCGCGCGGAGTCTCGGCCCGCGCGGGCACGGCTTACGTTTCTCGGAGTCCACGGGCTGCTCCCGTTGCGGCTTCGGCTGGGATCCATCCTCAGGATCACGCCACCCACGACCGGGTTCTCGCCCTCCACGGGTCGCCCGGCGTGTTCAGCTAGTAGTGCACCGCGCTGATGATGCCGTCATGCCCGAGCACGTCGGCGACGAAACGCGTCGCCGACGGTCACGACCAGTCCGCCGGAGATCAGCGTTCGGTCAGCCACCGCTTCTCGATCTTGGCCAGGTAGGTGTACTTGGGATTGACTATCTGAGTGGCGCGGGCCTCCACCACCTGGCCCAGGAGCATCAGCGCCCCCGGTTCGGTGAAGCCGTACGAGGCGACCATCCAGGCCACCAACTCGCGCACGGCGATCCGGAATGCGTCCTCCAGCGGACGCGCACACGCCACCACGCCGATATGGGTGGCGTTCTCAAACCGCGGCCAGCGCATCTGAGCCGGCCTTGGCGCGACGTCGAGGGTGACCGTGGTGTGGGTTCGACACTCGATTCCGCCGACCCCGCACAGCTCCCCGTCACCCTGCAGCGCGTGACAGTCGCCGAGCGCAAACAACGCACCATCGACGAACACCGGCAGCATCATGCGGACGCCGGCAGTCATCTCCTGAACATCGAGGTTACCCCCGTGCGGGCCGTTGTCCACCGTCGACACCGACTCGATCAGCGGCGAGGTCCCGATCACGCCCACCATCGGCCGGACCGGCAGCTTCGGCCATCCCGGACACTCGATCACACCGTCGGCGATTCGCACTACTCGGGCCTGCACACCCCATTCCCGCTCCCGGATCCAGTCGGGAAATGGTGAGTTGCCGGGCACCAGCGCGGTCAGCCCCGGGCTCAGCACCTCGATCTCCTCGATGTCACATACCACCATGTCTCCTGGCTGCGCCCCGCGGATGTACACGGGCCCCGTCGCCGGATTGAGAAACGGCGGGCGCATCATCGAGCGCTCGAACGTGTCCGTGTCCTCATGCAGCCAGTCGCCGATGTTCAGCTCGGTGCCAAAGCGTACCCGAGTCCCGGGATCCACAGTGGCGATCGGAGTGTGCTCGGGCCCGAGCGTGTACAGCAGACCGGCTGACCGCTCGAGTACCACCACGCCATCGGTCGCCGGCCGGCTGGCCACCGCATCCGGCCCGTCGGGAGCGTTCACCGGGCCGGACCCCCAGGACTGGAGATCACGCCGGCTCACTGATCAGGGCACCGGGGGGCAGCGTCTCGCCGAGATCATCCGAGGCGTAGTCGACGTCGACCGTCCCATGCTGTTGGTGACGAACCACCAGGTAGATGCCGCCCAGCACCGTCCAGCCCAGAATGATGTACGGCGCCCACTTCAGCGGCGCTCCGGGATTGGGGTAGAAGGCGGTGTAGACGGCGGGGACGAGGATCGCGATCCCAGCTGCGGGGATGACCAGGTTGCGCAGGATTCCCTTCTCCGGCTCGACCTTGTGGAAGTACACCATCGCCGACAGCAGCACGATGATGAAAGCCACGGCGCCGGCCAGGCCGTTGGTGAAGCCCAGAAAGCCGAACGCCTTGGTGGTGTTCCAGGCAAAGCCCATCACCAGGGTGACGATGAGCGACACCGCGATCTGAACGCAGATGGCGAAGTACGGCGTCTGGCGAGCGCCGGTCCGGCCAAAGGCGGCAGGCAGCGCCTTCGCGCGGCCCATCCCGTACTGGATCCGTACCACCGCGTTGTGGCTGGCGATCATGTTGCCCAGTACCGAGGTCATGATCACTAACGAGAGCGCGTCGCGCCAGCCGTTACCCAGACCGGTACGGCGCAGGGCCGCCCACCACGGGGTCCCGTCGGTGGTGTTGGCCGCGGCCAGAGCGGCCGTCCCGTGGGAGCCGAACGCCGACACCATCGCGAAGGTGGCGAACAACAGAAGCAGGCCGATCGCTCCCAGCGCAACGAAGATAGCCCTGGGAACGTTGCCGTGGGGATCGCGGACCTCCTCGCCGAGCGTGAACGACTGTTCAAAACCAAGGTAGATGAGGACGCCGGAGGCCACCGCCAGCGACAGACCGGTGAAGCCACCGCCAGCGTGCGACGGCGTCAGGGAGGCGAGGCTGAAATGCGACTTTGAGACCAGCGCTACGGACACGATAAGGAGAACCAGGTCAGCGAGAATCGCCAGCCCGAGGTCGATCCGGGTCGAAATGCGAATCCCGATCAATGACAGGTACAACGCAACGCCGCCCGACAGAACCGAGTAGATCCACCACGGGAGGTCGATCGAGAACACGAACTCCATGCCCGAATGGGCGTAGAGCCCAAAGGCCAGCATCAGTTGCGGCACGAACAGTACGTAGTACATGAATGACAGCCACGTGGAGAGAAATCCGACGCGTTCACCGAGTCCGTGGCTGACGTAGGAGTAGATCGACGCGGCGCTGGGGAGCCGCCTGGCGAAGCGGGTGATGGTCAGGGCGACAATGTACATCGCGACGCCGCACACCAGCACCACGAAGGGCGCCGAAAAGCCGGCACTGACTGCGATCAGCGGTGCAACCGAGAGCGCGCCGAGCAGCGGGCCCATTGCCTCAACCGATAGCGCGAGCGATTCCCAAAAGCCGATCGAGCGTTGGCGCAGGCCAGATTTAGCGGCAGGGGTAGCCACTTCTGCATCACTCCATTCGTGAGATTTGTGGGTTGCGCTGAGGCCGGGTCGCGGCCTCCGGGACTTAGACCGTCAGGTCCGGGACAGGCCCTCGTAGAAATCACGGTCGATGCAGACCCGAACAGTCCGGAGGCCGTTGACGACCTGACACACCTCGAGGTCCGCTTTCATCGTCAGCAACAGATAGGCGAGATCCTCGGCAAGACCCTTCTCGGTTACCAGCGCGTCCACGAGGTCCCTTGTCGCCAGCGCAGCGGATGCCTCCAGGGTCTCGGCGGAGCCAATGAACATGATCCGGTCAGCGGTGAGGATCCGCGGTCGACGCAACGGCATCGTGCCGCGGCGTACCAGACAGCGCAACGTGACCACGGCGTCCGTCTCCGGGGCCACCCCGCACAGCTCACCGTCGCCCTGGAGCTGATGGCAGTCGCCCATGAAAAGCAGTGCGCCAGGGTGAAACACTGGGAACTCGACGATCGAGCCCGGGCAGACGTAGCGCGTGTCGATGTTGCCACCGTGATCGCCGGGCAGCACGCTGGGCACCGCCTCTCCGGCGGGCGCCACACCCAGGCAACCAAGGTTCGGCCGGGCGGTCAGCCTCAAACCGCCGGGAAAGACGATCTCACCGTCTTCAACGGCGAGGAACTCCAGCGGCAACCGTGGCCAGTCGAGAATCCCGATCTCGGGGATCACCCCCTGGGCGCCGAGGCCCATGATTTCGATCGCGTCAATGTGCACCTCGAGCACATCCCCGGGCATCGCGCCCTCAACGGCGATCGGACCCGTCAGCGGGTCCGAACGGCTCTGTTCCAGAACCGTCAGGTCGTCGCCGGGTTTGAGGTCAAACTCGCCAAAGGCGGACGTGGTCTCGACCACCAACGTCTCCCCGGGGGCCACCGTGACCGCGGGGGAGTACTCAGCGGAATAAGAGAACACTTTGGCGCTACGAGGGACGTGGACTGTGGCGACACTGTTCGTCAGCGGCATAGGTCCAAGCTACTTGCGGCTCCCGTCTGCCCCACTGTGCACGTGGCCAGGATTTTTACCCGGCTATTTCGACATTTGGTCTTATTGTCTTACCAAAAGCCTGCGGGCGGAACTGATCACGCGCAGATCCGAATCCGGGGCGCCCACCAGCTGCATTCCCACCGGCAGCCCCAACGGCGTCCGAACCAGCGGCAGCGACAGGCTGGGTGTCCCGATCAGCGTCCACAGACGGCAGAACATTGGATCCCCGGTGAACGGGAGACCCCGCGGCGGCACACCCGATGCGCTCGGAGTGAGCACGGCGTCATAGGGGTGCAGACGTTGCACGATGGCCGACCGCAGCGCCCCGGTCTGACGTTGGGCGGCGCGGTACGCCGCGGTCGTGATCGCCCAGCCCTGCTCCAGGGCACCGCGCAGCGCTGGGCTGAGCCGCGGGGCATGCTCGGTGAGTTCGAGGACCAGGGACCGGGCGGACTCGTAGAACTGAATCGTTTTCTGGGCCTCAGCCAGCCGCTCGTAGCCGGGGAGGTCGAGCTCATCGATCATCTGACCGGCCTCACGTGCCGCGGCCAGCCAATGCTCGATCGCCTCCGCCGCCTCGGGCTCTACGCGCCCCCACAGCGGGGTGCGCGCAATCGCCAGGCGCAGCGGCTGGGTGGAAACCCGAGTCGCCGCTGCCTGTGACACCCCCAGGACGCCCGCGGCGAGCGCCAGATCCTCGATGTCGGCGGCGAACAACCCGGCGGTGTCCAGGGATGGCGCGAGGAGCTTGACCCCGCCGCGGTCAAAGCGACCAAATGTCGGCTTGTAACCCAGCACGCCGCAATAGGAGGCGGGGCGGTTGACCGAGCCCGCCGTCTGCGTGCCCGTCGCCAGCGCCACCGTGCCGGCGCCCACCGCGGCTGCCGACCCACTGGAGGACCCGCCCGGCGTGCGAGCGCGGTCACGCGGGTTGAGGGTCTCCGCTGCCGTCATCCAGGCGAACTCGGTCATCCGCGTCTTTCCGGCGATCAGCGCTCCCGCGGCCCGCAACCGCGCCACCACGGCGGCGTCGCGCGTTGGCTGGTGGCCGGCATACACCGATGAGCCGTAGCCCGTCGGAAGATCGATCGTGTCGAAGTTGTCTTTGATCCCCACCGGAACGCCGAACAGGGGCAGATGTTCCCGGCCGGCGTCGTCACGTCGATCCAGCTCTGCGGCGGCGGCGAGGAGTGGCCCCGGGTCGATCGCCTGCCAGGCGCACAACGGGTCATCCCCGACATCGGCGAGAAACCCGTTCGCCACCTCGGTACACGAGATCTCGCGAGCGAGATACCGATGGCGCAGCGTCCCGATGGTGTCGCTCACAGCCCCGGTGCGGGGGTGGGCAGCTCTCCCGCCAGCAGGCTGCCCCAGCCGCTGATTCGGGGCTCGATGCCGACGAGTGCGAGCCCGGTCCAGAGCGACACGGCCACTGAATCAAACACCGGCTTACCGAGCTCGGCTTCCAATTCGGCCGCCAACTGCGCGCCGGCCACGCCTGTGCAGTAGATCAGCACACATTCGGCCTCCGAACGGTCGGCCGCGCGCACCAGCCCCCGGATCTGATCCTCGGACACCAGGGCCATCGCCCGGTTCTCGCTCACGCCCGCGTGCGCTTCGGAAACGATCTCGATGCCCTCACCGCCGAACATCTGGGCAGCTTTTTCGGCGACATCGTCGGTGTAGGGCGTAGCCAGGGCGCAGCGACGAAAGCCGCACCGCGCCAGAAGCTCAAGCTGACCCAGAGTGCTCGTCGACGCCGAGACCCCGGTCTGCTCGGCGATCAAGGCACACAGCTCGCGATCCGCCGCGATGCCGTTCCAGCCTGCGGACGTGCCGTTCCACAGGATCGCATCGACGGCCGCGTCCGCCAGCAGTTCGGCGGCCCCCAACATAGGCCCGGCGGCGAATTGCCCGGTGTGCTGGCGTTCCAAGGTAATCGCCTCGACACGGATGCGAGAGAAGTGGTGGGACACCTGCTCATCGAGCTCGCGACTGAGCAAGCATGTCAGCGGTTCGAGCACCGAATTGCTTGAGGGCGTGATGTGCCCGATCTTCAAGCGTTCACCTGCCGGGGCATATCGAGTGTTCCTCGTCACCGTTCCCATCCAGCCCTTGGTCTTACAAACAGACCACGACCGTAGAGGCTGCCAGAAGAGCCGTCAAGCGACCCCCGGACGGGGCGCCGCTGACTGTTGCTCACGGGACGACCGCCCGTTAACCACCGGACTCAGTCCAACCGCGCATGGGCGGGATCCTGGCGGAGGATCTCTCGCAT
>CAZZWJ010000108.1:0-8513 GCA_964657875.1 uncultured Solirubrobacteraceae bacterium | reverse complement strand
AAGGCGGCGACGCTCAACGCCGATGTCGGCGACGTGATGATCTCCAGCGTCATCCACGATGAGCACTCCCGCTCGACCTACTGGCTGGACAACGCGTTCGCGGTCGACGATCTCGCCGCCGACCTGCGCTTCGGCTCCGGCCTGGACAACCAGCGCGCGGTCACCGTCAAGAGCACCTTCCTGCAGAACCGCGCCTACCTGGACTTCTACTATCGCGAGGCGTTCACGGTCGTCGAGATGGAGGCGGGGCCGTTCTGCGACGCCGTGTACGAGATCGCCGACGCCGACCGCTATCCGGTGGGCGAGGCGGTCAGCTTCGCCCGGCTGCCGATCGACTTCGGGATCATCCACTACGCCTCTGACACCCCGTACACCCAGGCCCGCACGCTCGGCGCGCGGGGTCTTGACTACTTCGGGATGGATTCCACCTACGCCTCGTCGCTGGCGATCATGCGCCGCGTGCTGCGGCTGGAGGGGATCCTGCCCCGGGCCGACACCGCGGACTGAGATCCGGCCGCCCGGCGACCTGCGAAGCGCCGCCAGGCTACGTGCCGACCGGGTGCCAGGCGGTCTTCAGCTCGGTGAGTGCCTCGATGCGCCCCAGGGCGTCGGCGACCGCCTCGTCATAGCTGGTGGCCGCCGGCCGGCGGCGCACGCGCTTGATCGTCTCCGCGCCCAGGCGGCCGAGCTCGGCGGACAGCTCGGGGTCACCGGCGGCATCGACGATCGCGTTGACGTCGCGGTGGGCGCCGAGCGCGGCCGCCAGCTCCCCGCGCCGGCCGGAGAGCAGGTTGATCACCCCGGCGGGGATGTCGGAGACGCCGAGCGCCTCGGCGAGGTCGAGCCCCGCCAGCGGGCGGGTCGCTGAGAGGATCGCGACCACCGTGTTGCCGGCGGCCAGCGCCGGGGCGAGCTCGGCGACGAGCCCGAGCAGGTCGGGCTCATCGGGCGCGACGATGCCGACGACCCCGGTCGGCTCGGGCACGCTGAACGACAGGAACGGCGCCGCGACGGGGTTGATGGCGCCGAGGACCGGCTGGAACTTGTCGGTCCAGCCCGCGTGGTGCACGAGCACGTCGACGGCGTCCTGGACCTGGGCGGCGTCGGTGGCGCCGGTCGGGGCGGGCCCGCGGGACTCGAGTGCCTCGGCGGCGCGGTACAGGATCTGGCCGCGGTTATAGGCGGTGCGCGCCGCCCACGGGCCGGCGGCCGCGCGGGCCGCGGTGACCGCGTCACGCACGTCCTTGCGCGACGCGCGCGGGATGTTGACCACCCCGTCGGTCTGCTCGCCGACGGTGGTCCCATCGCGCCCGGCGGTGTCGTAGCGCCCGGACTCCGAGCGCACGAACGCGCCGCCGATCCACAGCTTGTAGGTCTTGCGGACCGGGAGGCGCGCGCTCATCCCCGCACCCGCAGGTAGGGCCGCAGACCGGCCGGGCCACCCTCGCGACCGAACCCCGATTCCTTGTAGCCCCCGAACGCGGCGGTCGGATCGAAGTGGTTGTAGGTGTTCTGCCAGATGACACCGGCGCGCAGCGCGCCGGCGACCGCGAACGCCCGAGCGCCCTTATCGGTCCAGATCCCCGCGGCCAGCCCGTAACGCGAGTTGTTGGCCTTCTCGATCGCCTCGGCGTCGGACCGGAAGCTGAGCACCGAGACGACCGGCCCGAAGATCTCCTCGACGGCGACCCGGTGCGCGGGCGAGACGTCGGTGAACAGCGTGGGCGCGAACCAGTAGCCGCGGTCGGGCAGGTCGCAGTCGATCGTCCGCCGCACGGCGCCCTCCGCGTCGCCGGCCGCCACCAGCGCCTCGATGCGCTCCAGCTGTGCCGCGGAGTTGATCGCACCCACATCGGTGTTCTTGTCCAGCGGGTCGCCGACTCGCAGCCGGCCCATGCGCCGCCACAGCTTGGCCACGACCTCGTCGAGCACGCTCTCCTGTACGAGCAGCCGCGAGCCGGCGCAGCAGACGTGGCCCTGGTTGAAGAAGATGCCGTTGACGATCCCCTCGACCGCCTGGTCGATCGCCGCGTCCTCGAAGACGATGTTCGCCGACTTGCCGCCGAGCTCGAGCGTCAGCTCCACCTCGCTGCCGGCGAGCGCGCCCTGGATCTCGCGCCCGACCGCGGTCGAGCCGGTGAAGGCGATCTTGTCGATTCCCGGTGCGCGCACGAGCGCCGCCCCGGTCGCACCGTCGCCGGGGAGGATCGAGACCACGCCGGGCGGGAGCTCGGCGTCGCGGCAGATCTCGGCCAGCAGCAGCGCGGTGAGTGGGGTCGTCTCGGCCGGCTTGAGGATCGCCGTGTTCCCGCACGCCAGCGCCGGCGCGAGCTTCCACGCGGCCATCATCAGCGGGAAGTTCCAGGGGACGATCTGGCCGACGACGCCGAGTGGGGCGACCTCCCGGGCGTTGACGCCGTAGCGCAGCTTGTCGGACCAGCCGGCGTAGTGGAAGAAGTGCGCGGCGGCGAGGGGGATGTCGACGTCGCGTGACTCGCGCAGCGGCTTGCCGCCGTCGAGCGTCTCCACGACGGCGAGCTCCCGGGCGCGTTCCTGGATCAGACGCGCGATCCGGAACAGGTACTTGGCGCGCTCGCGACCGGGCAGCGCGGCCCAGCCCGGCGCCGCAGCGCGGGCGCTGGCCACCGCACGGGTCACGTCGGCCGGGCCCGCCCCCGCGACCTCGGCGATCGGCTCCTCGGTCGCCGGATTGATCGTCGCCGTAAACCGTCCGTCGGCCGGCGCGGCGAACGTGCCGTCGAGGAACAGCCCGTAGCGGTCGCGCAGGCGGACGTGGTCGGTCGACTCCGGCGCGGGCGCATAGTCCCAGACGATCCGCGTGCGATTCTCGACGGTCATTCGCGCGAGAAGTCCTCGGCGCGGCCGTAGCGTCCCGTCTGCAGCCTGGCGTACTGCATGAGCAGGTCGTTGAGCGCCGACGAGGCGCCGATCCGGAACCGATCCGGGCCCAGCCACTCGTCGCCGAGCGTCTCCTTGACGAGCACCAGCCGGTGCAGCGCCGCCTTGGTGTTCGACACGCCGCCGGCCGCCTTGAAGCCGACGACCCGGCCGGTGTCCTGCGTGTAGTCGCGGATCGCCTCGAGCATGACCAGGCAGACCCCCGGGGTGGCTCCCGCCGAGGCCTTGCCGGTCGAGGTCTTGATGAAGTCGGCGCCGGCGTGCATGGCGAGCATCGACGCCCGGCGGATGCGGTCATAGGACCCGAGCTCGGAGGTCTCGAGGATGACCTTCAGGTGCGCGTCGCCGCAGGCGTCCTTGACCCGGACGATCTCCTCGCTGACCCGCAGCTCGTCGCCCGACAGGAACGCCTCGCGGGAGATGACCATGTCGATCTCGTCGGCGCCGGCGGCGACGGCGTCGGCGGTGTCGCGCAGCTTGGCCTCCAGGGACACCTGGCCCGCCGGGAAGCCGGTGGCCACCGAGGCGACCCGCACGCCGCTGCCGTCCAGCGCGGCGCGGGCGACGCCCACCAGCGCGGGGTAGACGCAGACCGCGGCCACCGACGGGACCTCGGGCAGGTCCGGCGCCGGACAGACCGCCTTGGCGCACAGGTGGCGGACCTTGCCCGCCGTGTCGGAGCCCTCCAGCGTGGTCAGATCGAGCGCCGCGACCGCGAGGCGGATCCCCTGCTCCTTGGTGGTCGACTTGATCGACCGCCGGCCGAGGGCAGCGGCGCGCTCATCGACGCCGACGCGGTCCACGGGCGCAGAGCGCAGGCTCATGGCGGGCAGCGTAGCGCCGCCGCGGCCGCGGTGGTATGCATCGCGGGGTGGCCCGCGCAACGGTCATCGTGATGGATGCCTGCGGCGTCGGCGCGCTGCCCGACGCGGCCGATTACGGCGACGCGGGGGTGAACACGCTCGGCCATCTCGCCGAGCTGGCCGGCGGCCTGGCGCTCCCCACCCTGCAGGGGCTCGGCCTGGGATCGATCATCCCGATCACGGGCGTGGCGCCCGCGACCGCGCCGGTCGTGCACGGGCGCCTCGGCGCCCAGGGGCCCGGCAAGGAATCGACGACCGGCCATTGGGAGCTGATGGGGGTCTCGGTGAAGCAGCCGCTGCCAACCTACCCCGACGGCTTTCCCGATGCGGTCGTGGACGCCCTGGAGCGGGCGACGGGATTGCGGTTCTGCGTGAACGCCCCGTACAGCGGGACGGTCGTGCTCGACGACTTCGCCGAGCACCATCTGCGCACCGGCGAGGTCATCCTCTACACCTCGGCCGATTCGGTGCTCCAGCTGGCGGCCCATGTCGACGTGCTCCCCGAGGACGAGCTGGTCGCCGCCTGCCGACGGGCGCGCGGGGTGATGGGCGGCGAGCACGCCGTCGGCCGCGTGATCGCGCGTCCATTCGATGGCGCGCGGGCGGGGACCGGGTGGCGCCGGCTGCCCGGCCGGCGTGACTTCGCGCTGCCGCCGCCCGGCCCCTCCTATCTGCAGGCCCTGCAGCAGGCCGGCGTGGCGGTGCACGGCGTCGGCAAGATCCCCGACCTGTTCGCCGGCGTCGGGGTCGACGTCAAGCACCCCGGGGCGACGAACGCCGAGGCGATCGCATCGACGACCGCGCTGCTGTCGCAGCTCGACACCGGGTTCATCTTCGTCAACCTCGTCGAGACCGACCAGCTCTACGGCCACCGCCACGACGTCCCGGGCTTCGCGGCCGCGCTGGGCCGGATCGACGACGCGGTCGCGCAGTGGCTGGCGACCCTGCGCGACGACGATCTGCTCGTGCTCACCGCCGACCACGGCGTCGATCCCACCACCGCCCATACCGACCACACGCGCGAGTACGCGCCACTGTTGGCGCACTTCACCGGTCACGCCGGACGGCGCCACGACGGGGTGCTGGCCGACGTCGGCGCGAGCGTGCTCGCCTGGCTGACCGGCCGCCGTGACGGTCCGCTGCCCGGCACGCCGTTCGTGTGACCGGTGTCGGTCATGCGGCGGAACGTCGTGTCAAGCGGAAACGACGGCCCCGCGTCGCGTCAGGACCGCGTGTGCGTGAGGAGTTCGCGCAGTCGGGCCGCGAAGGTGTCGACATCGGCGACGGTGAGCGTGAGCTCTGGATGGCGGAGCAGCCCGGTCGGCTCGATGCCCCTGATCGCGGTGTGAAATCTCAACCGGACTCCCTGGTCGCCGTTGGTCGCGAACGTGAGACCTCGGTCGGTGAGACCGAGGTGTGCGGGGCCTGCGGTCTTGAGGAACGCGTACGGGCCGGTGACGGCAACGTCGCGGATGTTGTCCAGTGACGTATGCGCGTGCCAGGGCCCGAAGCGGGCCGATACGGCGTCTGCGGTGATGGTGGCTTCGGTGGTGGTGGGGAGGATCCCGAAGCACAGCCCAGCCGCGCGGTACCCGGGGGAGAATCGGAAGTTGAAGCGGTCGGCTGCTTGGTCTGCGCTCACGGATCGCCGGGGCTCGTCGGTCACTGACGGCCAGGAGCGCCAGCGGTGGGGGAGGGACGCCCGATCGAGGGGCCTCCGACCCGGCCAGGGGTGGCGAGCATGACCGCCCCGTAGGCGACGCGCTGCCCGAAGTTGGTCAGCACCGCGGTGCGAGGTGAGTCCACCAACAGGACTCTATGCCCTCATGTCGCCGAGCGATCGTCGAGACGGCGACGCGGAACGTCCAGGACGCGCAGGGGGCGGGCCAGCCCGAGGCGGTCGCGCAGGGTGGCACCCTCGTATTCCCGCCGGAACAGACCGCGGTCCTGGAGGATCGGCACCACGTGATCGACGAACAGCTCGAGGTCCTCGGGAACCGTTGCGGGCTGCAGCGTGAAGCCGTCGCTCGCTGCGCTGCCGACCCACTCCTCGATCAGGTCGGCAAGCCGCTCGGGGCTGCCGGTGAACTCCAGGCCGCCGGGTAGACCGGTGAAGGTCGCGGCGACCTCACCGAACGGGAGCCCGGTCTCCATCGCCTGGCCCACGATGCTCTTGGCGAAGCTGCTCTCGGAAGCGGTGGCGGCCAGCTCGGAGGAGAGCGGCCGGGAGGGATCGATGAGATCCGGGTCGATGCCGGCGTTCGCAGCGAGGTTCCTGGCGCGGAAGATGGGATCGACGCCGGCCTCCAGCGCCTGGCGTCGCTCCGCGGCCTCGGACTCGGTGGCACCCAGGACGAAGGCGAGACCGGGGAGGATCCGCACGTCGCCCCGCCGCCGACCGTGGCTCACGGCAGCGGCGTCGATCTTCTCCCGGAACGACGCGCTCGCCTCGGTCGACGGCTGCGGGGTGAAGACGACATCAGCGGTCTCCCCCGCGAGGTCGATGCCCCGGGGCGAGGAGCCGGCCTGGGCGATCACCGGGTGCGCCTGGGGCGAGCGCGGAACCGAGAACGTGCCGGCGACGTCGTAGTAGGTGCCGTGAAAATCCACCGGATCGACCTGCCGCAGATCAACCCACACGCCGGTGGCCGGGTCGCGGACGAGCGCGTCATCGTGCCAGGAGTCCCAGAGCTCCCTGGTGACCTTGACGAACTCCGACGCCCGCTCGTAACGGTCATCGTGCTCGGGCAGCTCGGTGCCGAACAGGCCTGCGGACTTCGGGTCATACGTGGTGACGACGTTCCAGCCGATGCGACCGCCGCTGATGTGATCGGCCGTTGCGAACCGGCGGGCGATATCGAAGGGGGTGCTGAACGTGGTCGACGACGTCGCGATCAGTCCGACGCTGGAGGTCGTCATCGCGAGGGCAACCAGCATCTCGACCGGGTCGAAGTGAAATTGAGGGAACGCGGCTGCGCGAAACGGCGTCATCTCCAGACGATCGGCGAAGAACACGGCGTCGAGCAAGCCTCGCTCGGCCACTGCCGTTGACCGGACGATGTTCCGCAGGCCGATCGGGTCGCTGCGGTCAAACGTGTGCGTCCTCCAACCGGCCTCGTGGTAGCCGTCGGGCGTCATGAAGACGATGAAATGGGCGTGCCGCTCAGATCGCGTGAGTCGACTCCGGAGTCTGCGGTCCGTCGGGCTCGTCTAGGTCCCGAACACCCGGTCGCCGGCGTCGCCGAGCCCGGGGCGGATGTAGGCGTTCTCGTCGAGCTCGCGGTCCAGCGCGGCGGTCCAGATGCGGACGTCGGGGTGGGTCTCCTGGACCGCCTGGACCCCTTCGGGCGCCGCGACGAGGCAGACGAGCTCCAGGCGTCGGGCGCCGGAGGCCTTCAGGTGCTGCAGCGCGCGCACGGCGCTGCCACCGGTGGCGAGCATCGGATCCAGCAGGTAGACCAGGGCCTCGGGCAACCCCGGCGGGAAGCGCTCGTAGTAGTCGACCGGAGCGTGGTCGCCCTCGTCGCGCTGGATGCCGAGGTGGCCGACGCGGGCCTCGGGCAGCAGGCGCAGGAAGCCCTCGACCATGCCCAGCCCGGCGCGCAGCACCGGCACCACCGTGACCTCGTCGCGCAGCCGCCGACCCTGCGTCGTCTCCAGCGGCGTCTGCACCGAGACCTCCCGGAGCGGCAGCTCCCGCGCGACCTCGACCGCCATGATCGCCGAGCACTCAAACAGCGTCTGGCGAAACTCCCCGTGAGCGGTGGTGCGGTCACGCAGCACCGACAGGCGGTCGGCGAGCACCGGGTGATCGATCACGGTGAGCGGTTCGGCCACGGGGCGATGCTATCCGGGGGCAGCGGTGACCGATAGGCTCGCTCGGCGATGGCGCGCGTCAACGTCGAGCTCAAGGCCCACGACCCCGACCCCGCCGCCACCGCCGCCCGCTGCACCGAGCTGGGCGCGCGGGACCACGGGGTGCTGGTCCAGCGCGACACGTACTTCGCCGGCCGTCACGGCCGCCTGAAGCTGCGCGAGCAGGGCGATGCCGGCGACGAGCTGATCGCCTACCGCCGCCCGGATGCCGAGTCGGCCGGCCAGAGCCACTACGTGCGGGCCCCCGCGCAGGACGCCGACGCGCTCCGCGAGGCGCTCGACGCCGCGCTCGGCACCACCGTCGTGGTCGCCAAGCGCCGGCGCCTGTTCATCTGGGAGAACGTGCGCATCCACCTCGACGACGTCGAGGGCCTGGGGACGTTCGTCGAGCTCGAGGCGATCGTGGCGCCGGACGGCCGTGACCTCGAGGACGCCCACGCGAAGGTCGCGCGCCTGCGCGAGACACTGTCCATCGACGATGCGGCGCTGATCGCCGCGGGCTATTCCGATCTGCTGCTCGACGGACCGCAGGTGCTGATGCGCGCCGCCGACGCGGCGATGCGGGTCGCCTACGCCCCCTACTCGGGGTTCCCGGTCGGCGCCGCCGTGCGCTCCTCCAGCGGGGCGATCTACGCCGGTGCCAACGTCGAGAACGTCGCCTACCCCCAGAGCCAGTGCGCCGAGGCCTCCGCGCTCGGCGCGCTCGTCGCCGCCGGGGAGTCGGCGATCACCGCGGTCGCCGTCGTCGCCGAGCGGGCCGAGCACTGTCCGCCGTGCGGTGGCTGCCGTCAGCGTCTGCGGGAGTTCGGGTCGGCCGACGTGCCGGTCCACCTCGGCCGCCCCGGCCGGACACCG
>CAZZWJ010000107.1:5016-8569 GCA_964657875.1 uncultured Solirubrobacteraceae bacterium | reverse complement strand
GCTGCCCGCGGCGCCGGCGTCGTGGCTCCGCCGCGGCCGTGGGGCGCCGCGCGTCGTGACGACAGCCTCGTCGAGGGTGCCGAGGGACGGGCGCTCGGGCTGCTCGGGGACCTCGTGGGCCACGACGCCCGCGACGGTCTCGCCGCGACCGGCTTCGTCGTCGAGCCCGGCCGGTTCGGGACGTGGATGATCGGACCCACGGGCGCGCTGCTCGTGCGACCCGGCGCCCGCCGCGTGCAGTGCTACTGCGTGCACGCCACCGGCGAGCCGCTGCCCCGCGCCGACCGCATCGCGCATCTGCTGCTCGCCCTCCGCGCCGACGAGTCGGGCTTTGCCACCGTGGCCAACCTGTCGTTCTCCGGGGCCCGCTGGCGCGTGCGGCGATGCCTCGAGCCGGATGCCCGGGCGGCGTTCGACGTCGCGGTCACGGCCACGGGGTAGCGCGGATGGCGAACGCGGTCCTTGCGGAATACCGGGATCGCCATCCGGGCCGCGTGGGATCAGCCGCCGCGACCTGAGCGCAACCCGAAGCCGCGGAGCACGAGCATCGCCTTCTCCCCGAGCGTGCCCCGAGCGGGCAGCACGCCGAGCTGCACGGCCGCCTCGTAGACGTCGAAGAAGCCGCGCACGCGGAGCAGGCGCCCGTTGGACAGCTCGCAGTAGAAGAGGCAGTGGACGACGAGGAAGCGCTGGGTTGCGGGCAGGCCCTCCAGCGGCCCGCGGTGGGTGCCGAGCAGCTTGCACGGCGCCGCCACGAACGAGCCATTGCCCAGCCGCTCGCCGGTGCGCTCCAGACGGGCGTCGGGGAAGCCCGCCCACAGCCGCTGGGCATGGGCCGAGAGCGCGTCGACCCCCGACAGCAGCCGCTCGGTGAGCGGGTCCTCGTAGCCGATGCCGGGCGCGCAGACGCGGGCGAAGGCCGCCGGATCCTTGTCCGACCAGCCGGCCTGCCAGCCGTCGATGAGCTCGTCGGTGTTCACAGCGACGGCAGACCGGCCATCGGCGTCGAGGCCTCGGCGTAGCGCCGGCGGGGGATCCGGCCCGCGCCGGCGGCCAGCCGGCCCGCCCGGACGCCGAGCGCGATCGCGCGGGCCATCGCCGCCGGGTCGTGGGCGCGGGAGATGGCGCTCGCACACAGGACGGCGTCGCAGCCGAGCTCCAGCGCGAGCGCGGCATCCGAGGCGGTGCCCACGCCCGCGTCGAGGATCACCGGCACCGACGCGCGCTCGACGATGATCGAGATGTTGTAGGGGTTGCAGATCCCCATCCCCGAGCCGATCGGAGAGCCGAGCGGCATCACCGCAACGCAGCCGACGTCCTCCAGGCGACGGGCGAGAACCGGGTCGTCGGTCGTGTAGGGGAGCACCTGAAAGCCGTCGTCGACGAGCTGCTCGGCGGCCGCGACGAGCTCGACGGCGTCGGGCAGCAGCGTGCGGTCATCCCCGACGACCTCCAGCTTGATCCAATCGGTGTTGAACGCCTCACGGGCCAGCCGGGCGGTCGTCACCGCATCCCGGGCGGTGAAGCAGCCGGCCGTGTTGGGCAGCACCGCGACCCCGACCTCGCAGAGCACGTCGAGGATCGAGCCTCGGGCATCCGGGTCCACCCGGCGCAGCGCGACCGTGCAGAGGTCGACCGACGCCGCCCGGCAGGCGGCGGCGAGCAGCTCGTGGTTGGCGAAGCCGCCGCTGCCGAGCACGAGCCGCGAGGAGAGCGTCCGGCCGGCGATCACGAACGGGTCGGGGTCGGGGGAGTCCACAGCCCCCGGGAGCCGCGCGTCGCTCATCGCCCGCCGCCGATCGCGCCGAGGACCTCGACGCGCGATCCGTCGCCCAGGACCGCGCTCGCCCACTCCCCGCGGCGGACGACCTCACCGTCGACGGCGACGGCGATCCCCTCGCGCGACGGGGCGACGTGCAGGAGGTCGAGCACCTCCGCGACGCTAGCGCCCGCGGGCAGCTCCCTCGCCACCCCGTTGACGGTGACGTTCACGCCGCCACCCCGGCACCGAGTCGATCCGGTGAGAACGCGGCGGCGAGCGGGTCGACGGGGTCGCCGCAGAGCATCGAGACGATGAGCTCGGCGGTCGCGGGGGCGAGCAGCACGCCGCCGCGGAAGTGTCCGGTCGCCCACCACACCCCGGTCGCGCCCGACGGCGACGCGCCGATCAGCGGGAGGTTGTCGGCCGTCCCCGGTCGCAGGCCGGCGGTGAACTCGTCGACCACGAGCTCCGAGACGCCGGGCACGAGCTCACCGGCGTCGCGCAGCAGCCCGAACACCGCACCGGCGGTGACCGTCGTATCGAAGCCGCGCTCCTCCGAGGTCGCGCCGATCACGTAGCGACCGTCGCCGCGGGGCACGATGTAGACGGGACCGATGCGGATCACCCGCTCGAGCAGCCCGGGTCCCGCCGGGTCGTGCAGGCGCAGGATCTGGCCCTTCACCGGTCGCAGCGGGAGCTCGTCGCTCACCCCCCCGCTCCACGCCCCGGCGGCGATCACCGTCTGGCCACCGGCGACGCGCGTCCCGTCGGCGAGGACCGCAGCAGCCCCGTCGAGCGCCCGCACCGCCGTGGCCTCGCGGATCTCGCCGCCGCCGCGGACGATCGCCCGGGCGAGCGTCGCGCACAGCGCGCGGGGATCGACGGCGTGGTCCTCGGGCAGGTCCAGGGCGAGGCGCAGCGTGGGGGCGAGCGCGGGCTCCAGACGTCGCGCGGCGCTCGGCAGCAGCCGGGTGACCGAGTCCGTCAGGCCCCGCGACTCCCGCAGCGCCAGCTCGCGCTCCAGCGCCCGGGCGTCGTCACCGTCGCGGGCGACGAGCAGGGTGCCGCAGCGCGTGTAGCCGACCCCCTCGACGTCCCCGTCGGCGATCAGCTCCGCGACGAACGCCGGGTACCGCGCGGCGCTGCGCAGCCCGAGCGCGAGCACCGGCTCCTCGCCGGGCGCGACCTCCGCCACCGGGGCGAGCATCCCCGCCGCGTGCCACGAGGTCCCCCCGCCGACCCGGTCGCGCTCCAGCACGGTGACCCGCAGACCGCGGCGCTGCGCCCGCCACGCGATCGACAGGCCGATGACCCCACCGCCGACGACGACGAGATCCGGCGCTGCGGCTGTGCCCTGAGACATCGATCCTCCCTCGCCGGCATTACCCGGGCAGGTGTTGACGGTCGGCGGACCTGGATGTCCGCCCTCTCAGCCCTGTCAGGTCGGGGCTCCCGTTGACCGGCAATGGTATCGGTGGACGCCTGCGACACTGACGACCATGGACGCACGAGCGCGCCTGCGCGACGCCCACCTCTACCTCGTCTGTGACGTGTCCGGCGACCCCTTCCTGGACGCGGCGCTGCGCGGCGGCGTCGACATCGTGCAGCTGCGCGCCAAGCACGCGTCCGACGACGCGATCGTCGCCGCCGGCCGGCGCTTCGCCGCGCGGTGCGCCGCCCACGGGGCGCTCTTCATCTTGAACGACCGTCCCGAGCTCGTCGCCGCGGTGGGGGCCGACGGGGTCCATGTCGGTCAGGACGACGCGCCGGTCGCGGACGCGCGGGCGCTCG
>CAZZWJ010000107.1:0-5006 GCA_964657875.1 uncultured Solirubrobacteraceae bacterium | reverse complement strand
CCGCGGCGATCGTCGGCCTGTCGACGCACTCGCCGCAGCAGATCGCGGCGGCCGCGGACGCTGACGTCGACTACATCGGGGTCGGACCGGTCCACGCGACGCCGACCAAGCCCGGCCGCGCGGCGGTCGGGCTCGAGCTCGTCGCCGACGCCGCCGCGCGCGCCCCGCTGGCGTTCTTCGCGATCGGCGGGATCGATGCCGGCAACGTGGCCGCGGTCCGCGACGCGGGCGCGAGCCGGATCGCGGTCGTGCGGGCACTCACCGAGGCCGCGGATCCCGAAGCGGCGGCCCGGGCGCTGCGCGAGCAGGTCACACGCGAGGTCCAGGTTGCCGGGGCGTAGCCGCAAGCGCGGGCGCCACGAGGCGCCGCCGGCGACGGGATCCGTCACCGGCGCGGGCACCAGGACGCCACCGGCTCCGGTGTCGCCCCGGGCGCCGCGTCCCGCGCCGGCCGCCCCGCCGCCGAGCCGGTCCGCCGCGCCGGCCGTCTCCGACCCCCGGCGGGAGCTCGCCCCCCACCTGCCGCGCGAGAGCCGCTCGGAGGCACGCAACGCCGAGATCCGCGCGGCGCTGCGCCCCTACGCCCCGGGAGAGCGGCCGCGGATCGTGCGCGCCTCGACGGCGATCTCCGCCGTCGTCGGGCTGGTGAACTTCTTCTGCTGGGTCGCGGGCGTGAAGATCGAGGGGCGCAGCCCCGGCGCGGTGGGGATCATCCTCTTCACCGCGGTGCTGCTCGCCTGCGCGATCGGCCTGTGGCAGATGCGCGCCGGCGCGGTGCTCGGCTTCATGTCGCTGATGGCGATCATCGCGATCCTGTTCACGCTGTTCCTGATCGAGGCGTCCAACATCCTCGGGGCGGTCGTCGCGCTTGCGATCATCGGCGCGTCGGGATACCTGTTCTTCAAGCTCGTGCGGGTCCTCAGCCGGCTGCAGATGCCCCGGGAGGACGTCGCCCAGCCCTAGCCGCCGGCGACGGCGGTGCCGAGCACCTCGGCGGCCCGCTCGCAGTCCGCGGCGCTCACGTCCAGGTGGGTGGTCGCGCGCACCGTGCGGGGACCGAACGCGGACACGAGCACGCCCTGCCGGCGAGCGCTCGCGACGACCGTCGCCGCATCGGGCGCCCCCTCCAGCAGACGGAAGACGACGATGTTCGTCTCCTGGGGGAAGAGCTGCACCTGAGCGCAACCGGCGACGGCATCAGCGATCGTGGCGGCGTTGTCGTGGTCCTCGGCGAGCCGGTCGACGTGGTGCTCCAGCGCGTAGCTGCCGGCGGCGGCGAAGAAGCCGGCCTGGCGCAACGCGCCGCCGAGCATGCGGCGGTGGCGCTTGAGCGTCTCCACATCCCGCGCGCGACCGGCGATCACCGAGCCACCCGGGCAGCCGAGCCCCTTCGACAGGGCGATCCACGCGAGATCGAACGGCGCCGCCAGGGTGGCGGGCGACTCGCCCGATGCCACGGCGGCGTTGAGCAGGCGCGCGCCGTCGAGCATGCTGGCGATGCCGAGTTCCCGCGCGACGGCCCCGATCTCGCGCAGCTGCGCCAGCGGCCACACCCGTCCGCCCATCCGATTCTGGGTGTTCTCGACGGCGACGAGCGTCGTCGGCGGATGCAGCAACGCCGGACCGGGAACCATCACCGCGGCGCGGAGCTCGTCGGCGTCGAAGCGCCCGTCGGTGCCGACGGTCGTGAACTGGACGCCGCTGTTGGCGGCGCCACCGCCCGCCTCGTGCCAGACGAGATGGCTCTCCACACCGACGACGACGTCGTCTCCGGGCCGGCAGAAGAGCCGCAGCGCGAGCTGGTTGGCGAGCGTGCCCGTGGCGACGAACAGCGCCGCCTCCTTGTCGAGCAGCTGCGCGGTCTGTTCCTGCAGCCGGTTGACGCTCGGGTCCTCGCCGTACTGATCGTCGCCGACTGGCGCCTGCGCGATCACGCGGCGCATCGCATCGGTCGGCTGGGTGACGGTGTCGGAGCGGAGATCGATCATGGATAGGCTCATCTCACTATGCCCGAATCCGCTTATGACACCGTTGTGATCGGTTCCGGACCCGGCGGTTACGTCGCCGCGATCCGCTCCGCTCAGCTGGGAATGAAGACCGCCGTGATCGAGAAGGACCGCATCGGTGGCCGCTGTCTGAACTACGCCTGCATCCCCGCCAAGGCGGTGCTGCGCGTCGCCGACATCCTGTCGGAGATCCGCGAAGCCGATGACTTCGGGATCAAGGTCGGCGCGCCGGAGGTCGACTACGCCGGCGTCTCGGCACGCCGCGAGAAGGTCGTCGCCACGCTCACCGGCGGTGTCTCAGGCCTGATGAAGAAGAACCAGATCGACGTGATCGAGGGCGAGGGATCGCTCGCCGGCGACGGGAAGGTGACGGTCGGCGGCGACACGATCGAGGCCAAGACGATCATCCTCGCGACCGGCTCGGTCGCCCGGGCGATCCCCGGCGCGACGTTCGGCGGCCGGGTGATCGGCACCGAGGGGGCGTGGGCGCTCGATGAGCTGCCCGCCTCGATGGCGGTCGTCGGCGCCGGTGCCTCCGGGGCCGAGATCGCCTCCGCCTACGCCCGGCTGGGCGTCGAGGTGCTCCTGTTCGAGGCGACCGACCGGGTGCTGCCCAGCGAGGACCCCGACATCTCAAAGCTCGTGCTGCGTGGTCTCAAGAAGCAGGGCATGACGATCCACACCGACACGCTCGTCAAGGACATCGAGACCCTGGAGAGCTCGGTGAAGTTCAGCTACGGCGACAGCCAGGGCGAGGTCGACTGGCTCGTGATCGCCGCCGGGCGTGGCCCCGACGTCGAGGGGCTGGGTCTCGACACGGCTGGGATCGAGCTCGACGAGCGCGGACTGATCAAGGTCGACGGGACGATGAAGACGAACGTCGAGGGCGTGTACGCGATCGGCGACCTCGTCCCCGGACCGGCACTCGCGCACAAGGCCTCCGACGAGGGCGTGATCGCCGTCGAGGACGCGGCCGGGATGCCGACGCACCCGATCGAGTACATCGACGTCCCGAGGGCCACGTTCTGCACCCCCAACGTCGCCTCCTTCGGACTCACCGAGGAGCAGGCCCGCGAGGCCGGCCACGATGTCGTGGTCGGCAAGGTCCAGTACGGCGCGGTCGGCGCCGGCACCGTCTACGGCGACCGCGCCGGGCTGGTGAAGCTCGTCGGCGACAAGAAGTACGGCGAGATCCTCGGCGGTCACATCGTCGGCGCCAAGTCCACCGAGCTCATCCAGGAGCTGGTCAACGCCAAGGCGCTGGAGGGCGGTTACCCCGAGCTCGCCCACCTCGTCCACGGTCACCCGACGATGTCCGAGGCCGTGATGGAGGCCGCCCGGGCCGCCGACGGCTGGCTCATCCACGGCTGACCCGGGCTCCGGCGTTGTCCCTCGACATCGTCCACAGCGAGGACGCCCCGGTCGATCCGCCGACCGGGGCGACGTTCTTCTACGACCTCGCCAGTCCCGGCTGCTACCTCGTCGGCGAACGGATCCGGGGCGAGCTGCCGATCGTCTGCGAGTGGGAGCCGGTACACGCGGCGTCGCTGGGGATCGTCCCCGAACCGCTGGACGTCCCGGCGCTCACGGCGGCGGTGGACGCCCAGGGGCTGCTCTCGCTCAAGCTGCCGGCGGCCTGGCCGCCCGACAGCGAGCTGGCGATGCGGGTGGCCGCCTACGCCAAGGGTGCGGGCAAGTCGATCGCGTACTCGCTGGCCGCATTTCGCCAGGTGTTCGCCGGCGGTCGTGACATCTCCGAGGAGACGACGGTGCTGCTGGCGGCGGCCGCCTGTGAGATGCACCCGGTCGCGGTGCTCAAGGGCGCCCAGCTGCGCTCGACCGCCGCGACGCTGCGCCGCTGCGGTGAGCGGGCCCGGGCGGCGGGGGTCAGCGCGCTTCCGGCGATCGCGATCGGCGACACGCTCTACAGCGGACCCGAGGCGCTCGAGCGGGCCGTCGCGTCGGTGCTCGCGTCGCCGCGCTGAACGCGACGGGCCGAGCGGGTACCGTCTGCATCTCAGTGAGCCATATCGCCCCTGCCCCGAATCCGCCCGCGCTCAAGGGCGAGACCACCACCGAGGAGCCCGACCGCGTCACGCGGGCGATCGCCCGCCGGGCGGCGGAGATCCGGGCCACCGTGCCCGACCTCGAGCTCGGTCGTGATGTCGACGCCGACGCGGCGCTCGCCCTCGTCCACCGAGACCAGGTCTCGATGACCGCGATCCTCACCCGCGCCTGCGCGGTCGCGCTGCGCGAGCACCCGGACGCCAACGCCTCCTACCGCGACGGCCGCTTCGAGCGCCACGGACGGGTGAACGTCGGGGTCACCGTGCGCACCGGGGACCACACCCAGCTGATCGCGTCGGTGCTCGATGCCGACACCAAGTCCCTGCGCCAGATCAGCGACGAGATCGACCGGCTGACCGAGCGCGCGCGGGCCGGTGAGCTGACCCCGCCCGAGCAGGCGGGCGCCACCTTCACGATCTCCGACATGGGTGACCTGGCCGGCGCCCACCGCTGGAGCGCGCTCGTGATCACGCCCCAGGCGGCGGCCCTCACCGCCGCGGCGCCGCGTGCGGCCGCCGTCGTCCGCGACGGGACCGTGCACGCCGGTCATCTGATCTCGCTCACGCTCGCCTGTGACCACCGGATCCTGTTCGGCGCGCGGGCGGCCGCGCTGCTGGAGCGGATCGCCGACCTCGTGGAGGTACCCGAACCGTGAGCTTCGACGACGCAGACGCCGCGCTGCAGATCGTGGAGGCGGGCCGCCAGCGGGTGCTCGTCCGACTTCAGGAGGCCGTGGCCGATCAGATGCGCCTGCACGGCGGGCTCGACGACCTGGACCCGGCGACGCTCGACGAGCTGCTCGCCCAGGGCGTCGGCGACGCCGGGGCGTCGCTGTGGCGGATCTCGCTCGCCGAGGGCGCCGCCGACCACTTCGGGATCTCGGTCGGCGAGGCGCTGCGCCTCCCGGTGATCGACACCGCCGAGCAGCTCATC
>CAZZWJ010000106.1:0-8619 GCA_964657875.1 uncultured Solirubrobacteraceae bacterium | reverse complement strand
GCTCGACGCGGTCGTCTCCCACATCGCCGGGCGGGTCGCCGCCGCGCGCTGACGGTAGGGATGTTTTCACCGCTCAGCGGTGATCAGAGCCCACGCCCCTCGGGTGACCGGCGACGGGCGGGGCATACTCAGGCGATGATGAAGGTCGCAATCGTCGGATATCCCAACGTCGGCAAGTCCTCGCTCGTCAACCGCCTCACCGAGTCGCGGGAGGCGGTCGTCCACGAGCGGGCGGGGATCACGCGCGACCGCAAGGAGCTTCAGGCCGAGTGGAACGGGCGTACGTTCACGCTCATCGACACCGGCGGCGTCGACCTCCAGGACGCCGACGCGCTCGCCCGCCAGATCCAGGAGCAGTCCCGGACGGCACTCGCCGAGGCCGACGCGGTGGTGCTCGTCGTCGACGCCCGGGCCGGCCTGCGCCCCGGCGACGGGGAGATGGCCGAGCTGCTGCGCCGCGGATCGGTGCCGGTGCTCGTCGCCGCCAACAAGATCGACTCCGTGGGGGATCTGCCGCTCGCCATGGAGTTCTACGCGCTCGGTTTCGGTGAGCCGGTCGCCGTCTCGGCGGCGCAGGGGCTCGGGACCGGGGATCTGCTGGACCGGATCGTGGCGCTCACGCCCCCCGACGTCGAGGTCGAGGACGCCGACGAGGCGGGCGACCCGGTGCGCCTCGCGCTGATCGGCCGCCCGAACGTCGGCAAATCCTCGCTGCTGAACCGCTTCGCGGGCTCGGAGCGGGTGATCGTGTCCGACCTCGCGGGCACGACCCGCGACGCGATCGACCTGCCGATCCGCTACGGCGACCGCGACATCGTGCTCGTCGACACCGCCGGCATGCGACGCCAGGCCAAGGTCGGGGACTCGGTGGAGTACTACACCTCGCTGCGCTCCCAGCGCGCCGCCCAGCGCGCCGACGTCGCGCTCGTCGTCTGCGACGCCAACGACGGGGTCACCACCCAGGACCTGCGGATCGCCGAGCTGGCGATGAAGTCCGGCTGCGCGACCGCACTCGTGCTCAACAAGTGGGACATCGCCGAGAACGTCGACCTCGAACACGAGCGTGGCCGCGTGCTCAACAAGCTGCGCCTGCGCCCGCGCGTGCTCACCGCCTCGGCGAAGACCGGTCGCCACGTCGACCGGTTGCTCGTGGAGACCGTCGCGCTCGCCGACCGCTCCCGGACGCGGATCCCCACGCCCCAGCTCAACCGCTTCCTGTCCGAGGTCGTCTCCGCCCGCCAGCCGCCGGTCGGCCGCGGCGGTGAGGGCGCCCGCTCGGGCCACCGCCTGCGCCTCATCTTCATGACCCAGACCGCCGAGCGCCCGCCCCGGTTCTCGATCCAGGTCAACTCACGCGCCCGCGTCACCCGCGACTACGCCTACTACGTGGAGAACCGCCTGCGCGAGCGCTACCGCCTCGAGGGGGTCCCCGCGATCATCGACTTCGTCGAGCGCGGCGAGCAGCGCGTCGACACCGAGCCCGCCCGCCACGCGCGGCGGCCGCGCACCTCGGGCGGGTCCTCGCGGCGCGGTCCCCACGACGCCGCCGCCTGACCCTCCCGCTTCGCCCCCTCCGCGCCTTCGCTGAGCAGATGATCGCCCGCGTGCAGCCGCTCACCCGCACGCGCGCGGTGCGCGGTCCGTTTGACTACGCGCTGCCCCCGGCGATCGCCGATCAGGTCGGGGTCGGGACGCTGCTGCGGGTGCCGTTTCACCACCGCTCCGAGCTCGGTGTCGTCGTCGGCCTCGCCGAGCATTCAGAGCTCGCCGCCGAGCGGCTCTCGGCGCCCGAGGCGGTGCTCGAGTCAGGCCTCCCCCCGGACCTCGTCGAGCTCGCCGAGTGGATGGCCCGCGAGTACTGCTCGACCCCCGCGCGGGCGCTGTCGCTGATGCTCGCGCCCGGGGCGGGTGCGGGACGTGGAGCCAAGCGCTCACTCATCGCCTCGCTCACCGCCGCCGGCGTCGCCGCGGTTGCCGACCCGTCCGGCGCCGCCGCAGCGGCCGACTCGCCTGATCCCGTCGCGGCTGCCCCCTCGTCTGACGCTCCCGCGCCGCCGAGATCCCCGCGGCTCACCGACGGCCAGCTCGAGCTGCTGCGGCGACTGGGCGCCGGAGGGCCGAGCCCCGCGGTGAGCCTCGGCACCGGTGCGCTGCGGCGGCTGGAGAACCGGGGCCTGGTCGTGATCGAGCGGCGGATCGTCCCCCGGCGCCCGGTCAACCTCACCGTCGGACGCGCCGACGCGCTCGCCCCGGCGCTGACCGCCGCGCAGGCCGGCGCCCGCGACGCCGTCCTCGCCGCGCTCGCCAGCCCCCGTCCCGACGGCGGGCACGTCGAGTTCCTGCTCAACGGCGTCACCGGCTCGGGCAAGACCGAGGTGTACCTGTCCGCCGTGGAGGCGGCCCTCGCCGCCGGACAGACCGCGATCGTGCTCGTGCCCGAGATCGCGCTCACCCCCCAGGCGCTCGGGCGCTTTCAGGCGCGCTTCGGCGACGTCGTCGCGGTCCTGCACTCCGCGTTGGGCGACGGCGAGCGCCGGGATGAGTGGACGCGGCTGCGCACCGGCGAGGCGCGGGTCGCGGTCGGCCCGCGTTCGGCGGTGCTGGCGCCGCTGGCGGACATCGGGCTGATCGTCGTCGACGAGGAACACGAGAGCTCCTACAAGCACGAGGGCGACCCCCGCTACGACGCGCGCACGGTCGCCCGCAAGCGCGCCGCCCAGCACGGGGCGGTGCTCGTGTTCGGCTCCGCGACCCCGCGCCCGGAGAGCGTGCTGGCGATGGCCACCCTGCGACTCCCGGAGCGCGTCGACGCCCGCCCGCTGCCGCCCGTCGAGGTGCTCGACATGCGCGGCGCCAACGAGCCGCTGCACCCCGAGACGCGGATGGCGCTCGCCGACCTGCGCCGCGCCGGCGGCAAGGCGATCCTGCTGCTCAACCGGCGCGGGTGGTCCAACTTCCTGTCGTGTCGCTCCTGCGGGCGGGTGTGGCTGTGCCCCAACTGCGAGGTCGCGCTCGTCCTGCACCGCAGCGCCGCGGCAGCCTCGGGGCCCGGGTCCCGGGCGGTCCGGGTGGCGCCGCGCGGCTACGTCGCCTGCCATCACTGTGGCCACCGGGAGCCCGTCCCCGATCGCTGCCCGGACTGTGCGTCGGTCGCGGTCGCGCGCCACGGCGCCGGGACCGAGCGCATCGAGCACGAGCTGCGCGAGGCGCTCGGCGACCGCTCGTTCCCGGTGTTCCGGCTCGACGCCGGCCAGGCGACGCTCGAGGCCCGCGCCCGGACCCTGCAGGCCTTCGAGGCCGCCGCCGCCGGGGTGCTCGTCGGCACCCAGATGGTCGCCAAGGGCCACGACTTCCCGGACGTGGCGCTCGGGGTCGTCCTCGACGCCGACCAGACGCTGCGCTTCCCCGACTTCCGCGCCGAGGAGCGCACGTTCTCGCTCGTCACCCAGCTCGCGGGACGCACCGGGCGTGGGGTGGTGGGGCCGGGGGGCGAGATCCGGCCCAGCCGCGTGCTCGTGCAGACGCTCGCCCCCGATGCCCGTCCGCTGCGCTACGCCACCGCCCACGACGCCGACGGCTTCATCGCCGATGAGCTCACCCGCCGCCAGGCGCTCTCCTATCCGCCCTACGCGTCGCTGATCCGCGTCGTCTGCTCCGCCCCCGAGGAGGCGCCCGCGCGGGAGGCGGCGCAGGCGATCCACGACCGGCTCCTCGGCGGCGAGGCGCGGCTGTTGGGGCCGGCGCCGCTGTTTCGCCTGCGGGGCCGCTTTCGCACCCAGCTCGTGGTCAAGGCGATCCCGCGGCCGGGGGACGGGGAGGACGCGGCGCGCCGGGCGGCGATCGATGCCGTCGGGGAGGCGGTGGACGCCATCGGACCCGGGGTCGCCCGCGCCGGGACGAGCGTCTCGGTCGACGTCGACCCCCAGTGAGGCCTCGGGAAGCCTCGGGACAGACCATTTAGACTCAGCTACCGAGATGACCGAGCACGCCACCGATCCCGACGCCGCCACCGACGAGGAAGCCGCCCTCGAAGTCGAGGCCGAGGCCCCCGACGAGCTCGATCCCGAGATCCGCGCTCGGCGTGACCACGCGCTCGCCCACGTGCGCAAGTTCGGCGATCCGGTGCTGCGCAGCCGCGCCCGGGAGGTCGACCGCTTCGACGAGCAGCTCATCGCCGAGGTCGGGGAGATGGGCGAGCTCATGCACGATGCGCTCGGGGTCGGCCTGGCCGCCACCCAGGTCGGCGTGATGCACCGGGTGCTCGTCTACCGCGTCCACCCCCAGTCGCCCGTCGCGGCGCTCATCAACCCCGAGCTCGAATGGTCGGGCAAGGAGGTCGAGTCGCTGGAGGAGGGCTGCCTCAGCCTCCCCGGGGTCCTCGTCGACGTCGAGCGACCCGTCCACGTCCGCGTCCGCGCCCGCGACGAGCACGGCGCGCCCGTCGTGGTCGAGGCGTCGGGCCTGGAGGCCCGGGTGATCCAACATGAGATGGACCACCTCGACGGCGTGCTCGTCTTAGACCGGATCTCGCGCTCGGAGCGCAAGGGTGCGATGAAGGCCCTGCGCGAGGCGCTCGGCGACGGCTGACACCCGCCCCTCTCAAGACCCGTCACATGCGCATCGCCTACCTCGGGACCTCCGAGTTCGCCGCCGGCATCCTGCGCGTGCTCGGCGACTCACCGCAGCCCCCGGCGCTCGTCGTCACCCGCCCCGACCGTCCGCGTGGCCGCGGCCGCCGGGTGGCCGCTCCGCCGGTCGCGCTCGCGGCCGTCGAGCTCGGGCTCCCGCTCGCCCAGCCCGCATCGGTCAACGACGAGGACGCCCGCGCCCAGATCGCCGCGGCGGCGCCCGATGCCCTGGTCGTGTGCGCGTTCGGCGCGCTCATCAAGGAGCCGCTGCTGTCGGACTACGAGGTGCTCAACGTCCATCCGTCGCTGCTGCCGCGCTGGCGCGGCGCGGCGCCGATCGAACGCGCGATCATGGCCGGTGACGCACAGACCGGCGTCTGCATCATGCGCCTCACCGCCGGTCTGGACACCGGGCCGGTCGCGCGGCGGGCCGCGGTCGAGATCGCCGCCGACGACACGTTCGCCACGCTGTCCCAGCGCCTGGAGGAACTCGCGGGCGGACTGCTGCTCGACGCGCTCGCCGCCGGCTCCGAGGGCCTGCAGTTCACCGAGCAGATCGAGGACGGCGTCACCTACGCGGAGAAGATCGCCCCCGCCGACCGGATGCTCACCGGCTCCGAGGACGCCGCGACCGCGGCCCGGCGGGTGCGGGCGCTCACGCCCCACATCGGCGCGGCGGTGACGCTCGCCGACGGCGAACGACTCGGGGTCCGGGCGGCCCACGCGCGCCCCGCGCAAGCCGGCGGCCCGGCACCCGGCGAGGTGGTCTTCGACGGCACCGCGCCGCGACTGGGCTGCGCGGGACACACCGAGCTCGTCCTCGACGAGGTGCAACCCGCCGGCGGCCGGGCGATGAGCGCCGCCGCCTATCTGCGCGGCCGCCGCTCGTGATCTCCCCGGCGCGGCTCTGCGCCTACACCGTCGTGCGTCGCGTGTTCGAACAGGGCGCCTACGCCGATCGAGCCCTCACCGCCGAGGCCGAGGGCCTGGACCCGCGCGAGCGCGCGTTCGCGACCGCGCTCGCCTACGCGACCGTCCAACGCCGGGACACGCTCGACCACGTCCTCGGTCGCCTCTCCAGCCGTCCGCCGGCGCGCCTGGACCCGGGGGTCCTCACCGCGCTGCGCCTCGGTCTCGCCCAGCTCCTGCTGCTCGACGGCGTCGCCGATCACGCCGCCGTCCACGAGTCCGTCGAGCTCGTCAAGCGCGACACGCCGAGCGCCGCGGGCTTTGCCAACGCGATCCTGCGCCGCGCCACCCGGGAGGGCGCGGAGATCCTCGCCGGCCTGAGCGACGACACCGCCGCCGGCGCGGCCGTCCTGCACTCGGTCCCGCCGTGGCTCGCGGAGCTGTGGTTCAGCGAGCTCGGCGCCGTCGAGGCCCGGGAGCTGCTGGCCGCGATGAACCGGCCCGCCGAGTCCGCGCTTCGCGTCAACACGCTCGTGGCGAGCGTCGCGGAGGTGATCGCGGCGCTGCCGGTGCCCGCCGTCGCCGCGAACGAGGTCCCCGAGGGGGTCGTCCTCGACGGGCCGTTCGACGCCCACGGCTCCGACCTGTTTGCGCGCGGGGCGATCATGCCCCAGTCCCGCGGGTCGATGCTGCCGGCCCGGGTGCTCGATCCCCAGCCGGGGGAGACGGTGCTGGACCTGTGTGCCGCGCCGGGGGCGAAGACCGGCCAGCTGGCGGCGATGATGGGCGATCGCGGTCGGGTGCTCGCCGTCGAGCGCCACCCCGGCCGCGCGCAGGCGCTCACGCGCACCCTCGAGCGTCTGCGGGTGAGCTGCGTCGAGGTGTCGGTCGCCGACGCCGCCGACCTCGCGGTGGGCGGACCGTGTGACCGGGTGCTCGTCGACCCGCCCTGCAGCGGCCTGGGCACGCTGCGCTCGCGGCCCGATCTGCGCTGGCGAGCGAGCCCCGAGCAGATCACGGCGCTGCCCGAGGTCCAGCTCACGATCCTGCGCGCCGGGGCGAGCCGGGTCCGGTCCGGCGGCACGCTCGTCTACTCGGTCTGCACGATCACCCATGACGAGGGTGATGGCGTCGTCGAGCGCTTCCTCGCCGAGGCGCCGGACTTCACGGTGGCACCGATCCCCACGGGGACCGCGCACGACCCGTTCCTGCGGGTGGCGCCCCACCGGGAGGGCACCGACGGATTCTTCGTCGCGCGGTTTGCGCGGCGTTAGCGCCCGGCCCCCACCGGTTAGTCTTTGTGATGCGATGAGCGAGCCGGCGATGAATCTCGGCCCCGAATGCCCGCACTGCCACGAGCCGTGGCTGCGGCCCACGACGGTTCCCGGTCGCTACCGCTGCGTCTACTGCCTGCAGCGCTACGAGATGGTGTCGGTGTGCCCCAACTGCGGTGAGCACTCGACGATCGTGCGCATGTCGAGCACCGCGCTGGTCGAGTGCAACCACTGCGGCGCGTCGATGCTCGTCGCGGTGTAGGACCCATCGCCGGGTAGCCTGCACGGCGGTCATGGCCGCGCATCGCTTCCAGCCCGTCTCCCTCACCCAGCGCCGGATCGCCCCGTCGATCCTGTCCGCCGACTTCGGGCGGCTGCGCTCTCAGGTCGGCGAGGTGCTCGACGCCGGCGCCCGGGTGATCCACGTCGACGTGATGGACGGCCACTTCGTGCCCCAGATCACGTTCGGTGCGGTCGCCGTTTCGGCGATCGCCGATCGCGTCCACGACGCCGGTGGGATCGTCGACGTCCACATGATGGTCGACCGCCCGGAGAACCACATCGCCGACATCGTCAAGGCGGGCGCGGACTCGATCACGATCCACGTCGAGGCCACGCCCCACGTCCACTACGCGCTGCAGGCGATCCGCGAGGCCGGCTGCACGGCGGGAGCGGCGTTGTGCCCGGCGACGCCGACCGAGATGCTCGCCGATGTCGCCGGCGAGGTGCTCGATCTCGCGCTGTGCATGAGCGTGAACCCGGGGTGGGGGGGACAGAGCTTCATCGACAACTCGCTGGACAAGCTGCACCGCCTGCGTCGGATGCTTCCCGACGAGGTCGGGGTGCAGGTCGACGGTGGCATCAACGACGACACGGCGGGCTCCGTCGTGCGGGCGGGGGCCAACCTGCTCGTCGCGGGGTCGGCGGTGTTCGGGTCCGAGGATCCCGCCGCCACCTACGTCGCGCTCGCCGAGGCGGCCGGGGCCGACTGACGCTCCGGGGTGCCGGCGCGTCCTCCGGGTCCGGCCCGGTGGGCGAGGATCGTCAGGCTGAGCGCCAGGACCAGCGTCGCCGCGCAGTAGCCGACCTCGACGCGGGTGACCCGCGAGCCGATCCCGACGAAGACCTCGAAGGCGACGAACAAAGCCGCGCAGACCAGCCAGCAGACGGCCGTCCCGGCGGTCCGTCCGCGCGCGAGCGCCGCCTGGTTCAGGGTCCCGCAGATGAGGTGAGAGCCCATCCCGAGTCCGACCAGGGCGAGCCCGACGCGCCCGTAGGCAAAGCCCTTGTGACCGAGCGCGAGTCCCATCACCGTCGGTCCCACCGCGAGCAGCCCGAGCGCGACGGCGAGCCCGAAGCCGCCGGTGATCATCACGGTACGCCGCACCGCCCGGCTGAACGCAACGGGGTCTTCGTCGACCCGCAGCCCGGTGAGGTGGGGCAGGATCGACGTCTGCACCGCCTGGAAGAGCTGCAGCGGCGCGCGCACGATCAACATCACGTTGAAGACGAAGCCGGTGATCCCGGCGTTGAGATCGCTCGCCCCGACGCTCGCGGCGACGACGAGCACCCCGGCGTTCATGAGCGCCTGCTCGGAGACCATGATCGCGAGCACCGATCCCGCAAAGCCCGCCCCGCCGCGCAGTGAGAGCTCGCCGTCCGCGCCGCCCGCGGCGGCGGCCGAGGGGCGGCTGACCGGCGGGGCCGGCCCGGTCCCGAGACCGCGGCCCCGACGCCGGCGCCGCGCGAACGGGATCACCGTCAGCGACACGAACGGGGCGACCGCCAGCCCCAGCGCGACGACCCCG
>CAZZWJ010000105.1:0-8654 GCA_964657875.1 uncultured Solirubrobacteraceae bacterium | reverse complement strand
GGGCGCGCGGCGTGGGTCGCCTGCCAGTAGACGTGGTCGGCAGACCTCCCCCCGACCCTCAGCATCAGCGGCCCGGCATCCGGCGGACGGATCAGCGACAGCACCCGGTCAAACAACCGGCCCTCCCGCTCATAGGTGCCCAGCTCGTTGTACTCGACCGAAACTCCGAAAAACGACGGCGGGATCAGACGCTGCTCACCGATGACGGTGAACTGCGCCGGGAGGTTCGCCGCCCGAGTCGCGGCACTCCCCCGCGCCACACCCGACATCCCGCCGAGGACGACCAGGCCCACCGCCAACATCACACCAACCAGCGGGCCGCGTCGCCGGCCGGTCGCGGCCCACCGCCGCGCAGCCCCGAGACGCGGTCTCAGCGACACCCGTCCCGTCGCCGAGTCAATCCACGCTCCGCCCTCCAAGGGTCCTCACAGTACCGGGACGCTCGCGCGAGTGATGCGCCTTTCGGTCACGCGCAGTCGATGTTCAGGGTGGCGTGGGCGCGCAGGATCACACCGTGGACCTTGACGGTGGTCGTCACCGAGTAGCCGCCGTTGAACGCGTTGCCGCGCGTGCCCTCGTCGTCGCAGGTGTCGAAGTTGTCCGGGCCCCACCGCCCGAGAGCTACTGATCGGCGTCGAACATCACCGGGAGCACCCCGGAGGCCACCATCGCCGCACCCGCCCTGATCATCGCCGGCACGTGCGCCGGGAACGCCAGCGGCGCGGGCAGTCGATCGAGGTCCCACCACCGCACCTCCAGCGCCTCCTCCGGCTCGGGGACCAGGACGGTGCCGGGGTCGTCGCAGCCGACGAGGTAGCCGCTCACCGCCGTCGTGATCCGCAGACCGTCGTCGGCGGGCGGACCGTAGTGGTCCATCCACGTCCCCAGGTAGGCGAGCGCTCGCCCGCGCACCCCCGTCTCCTCGTACAGCTCGCGCTCGGCCGCCGCCCGCGGATGCTCATCGCCCTCACAGAAGCCGCCGGGGATCGTCCACGCCCCGGCGTCGGGCTCGCGGGCGCGCAGCACGAGCAGGACCCGGTCGGCGTCGACCACCACCGCGTTGCCGCACGGCTTGGGGTTTGCGTAATGGACCTCACCACACGCCGGGCACGTCGTCGGCGGGATCGCGTCCAGCACGCCGCCACAGCGCCAGCAGAAGCGGCCGGGCACGTCAGGGGGTGGTGGCGGAGCTCGCGGAGGCGCTCGTCGTCGGGCCGCTCGACGACGCCGAGGTCGATGTCGTCGCCGAGCCCGAGCTCGACGCCGAGGAGGTGGTCGGCGTCGTCGACGTCGAGCCGGTGTAGGTGCCGACGACGATCGAGACCGTGGAGCCCAGCGGCCGCTTGACACCGCCGGCGGGCGACTGCGACACCACCGACCCATCGCGGCTGGGATGGGTGACCGCGCGGAACGTGCGGCTCACGCGGAAGTTCGCGGCCTGCAGGGCGCCGAACGCCCCGGCCGCGCGGTCGCCGACCACCGGTGGCACGGTCACCGTCGGCGGCGCCTTGGCGACGACGATCGTCACCGTCGAGTGCGCCGGCTCCTCACTCCCGCTCGCCGGGAGCTGGGAGATGACCGTCCCGGCGGGCTTCGTCGACGACGTCTGGGATTGCACCCTCACCTTGAAGCTGTCGCCGGTGAGCGTCGCCGTGGCCGCCCCCCGGGTGGCCCCGGCGACCGATGGGACCGTCTGGGCGGGGAGGCCGCTGGACACGAGCAGCGTGATCTTGACGGTGCGCGCGACCACGGTGGCGGCCCCCGGGTTCGTGCCGATCGCGTCGCCGCTGAGGAACTTCGACGATGTCGAGGAGACGATCGAGCCGACGGTGAGCCCCGCGGAGCGCAGCGTCATCACCGCCTTGGCCTTCGGCTCGCCCTGCACGGAGGGGATCGCCACCTTGCCCTGGCCGGTGGAGACGACGAGCGTCACCGTCGACCCCTTGTCGGCCTTCGTGCTTCCGGACGGGTTCTCGGAGATGACGGTGCCGGGCGTCTGGGAGCTCGACTTGGGCACCTTGCTCACGCGGAACCCCGCATTCACCAGGCGCGCGCTCGCGCTCCCGTACTGCTGGTTCTCGACCGCCGGGACGAGCACCTGCTGAGGCCGGCTGAGCAGATAGGCGACCGCGGCCGCGGCGACGACGAGCACCAGGACGAGCAGCCCCAGCAGCCACGGCCGCCAGCCCCCGCCCCGGCTCTCATCCTCCGCCGGATCGCCCTCGGCGACCACCACCGGGATCTGGCCCGAGCCGCCGTTGGCGCCCGCCGTGGTCATCTCCCCGGGAGCCGGCACCGGGGGCGGCAGCTCGGGGAGCCCCTCGATCGGCATCCCGGCGGCCGCGCCCGCGGCGACGGCGGTCATCGCAGCGGTGTGCTCACCGGCGGCACCGGCCCGGATCGCGTCGCGGCAGTGCTCGAGCACGGTGATCAACTGGTCGGCATCCACCGGCCGGTCGGCGGGGTTCTTGTTCAGCGTCCACAGGATCGTCTGCTCGAGCTCGGGGGGAATCGACGGGTTGAGCTCGTGCGGCGCGGCCGGCGCCTCGGAGACGTGCTTGAGCGCGATCGTCACCGCCTGCTCGCCGTCGAAGGGCACGCGGCCGGTGAGCATCTCATAGAGCACGACCGCCACCGAGTAGAGGTCCGAGGACGCCGTCACCGAGCGGCCCTGGGCCTGCTCGGGGGAGAGGTACTGGGCGGTGCCCATGATCGAGCCCGTCTCGGTCATGTCCGACGCGCCGGCGCGAGCGATCCCGAAGTCGGTCACCTTCGCGTCGCCCGAGTCGTCGACGATCACGTTGTGAGGCTTCAGGTCTCGGTGCACGATCCCGCGCCGGTGGGCGAAGCGCGCCGCCTTGAGGATCTGGATCGCCAGGTCGATCGCCCGCACCGGCTCCAGCGGCGCCTGCTGCTGGATCACCTGCTTGAGCGTCTGCCCCGGCACGTACTCCATCGCGATGTAGTACGTGCCGTCGTATTCACCGCGGTCATAGATGCCGACGATGTTCTGGTGCTGCAGGCCGGCCGCCGCCTGGGCCTCGCGCCGGAAGCGCTCGACGAACGCCGGGTCCTCGGCGAAGCGGCGGTGCAGCAGCTTGAGCGCGACCTTGCGCCCGAGCAGCTGGTCCTCGACGAGGAACACGTCGGCCATCCCCCCGGTGCCCAGCCGCGAGACGACCTTGTAGCGACCGTCGATCAGGGTGTCCCGGGCGATTCCCGACATGACGCGGGCGCTACTTCCCCTCGTCCAGCAGCGTCTGCACGACGCTGGAGGCGATCGGCCCCGCAACCTGACCGCCGGTCTGATTGGCGGTGTTCTCGAGCATCACCGCGACCGCGACCTTCGGGTGGTTGGCCGGCGCGAAGCCGATGAACCATGGATCGGTCTCGTTCTTCCCCGCGGCGCCGACCGAGGCGGTGCCGGTCTTGCCGGCGAACTCGATACCGCTGGACAGCTTGGCCGGCGCGCCGGTGCCCTCGTCGACGACGGTTCGCATCATCTGGGTGATCGACTGCGCGGACTGCGCGGACATCACCCGGTGATACAGCTTCGGGGCGATCGTCCGCACCGTCTGGCCGGTGGGACTGCTGATCCGCGAGACGAGGTGGGGGGTCATGAGCCGTCCGTCGTCGGCCACCGCCGAGGCGACCATCGCCATCTGCAGCGGCGTCACCGCCAGTCCACCCTGGCCGATGGCGATCCGGCCGATGTCCTCGTCGACGGATCCGGGCGGGTAGACGACGCCCGCGGGGGACAGCACGTCGGACGTGCGCAGCTCGCCGGAGGGCAGATCGAGCGGGGGCGTCGAGTAGAACCCGAATCGCTTCATGTACCCGGTCAGCGTCGAGGTTCCGAGCGCCTCCCCCACCTGGGCCCAGACGGTGTTCACCGAGTAGGTGAGCGCCTCGGTGAGCGAGATCGCGCCGAACTGCTCGTTGTTGTCGTTCTGCAGCGGCACCCCGGAGATCGACCGCGGCGAGTGACCGTCGAGGACCGAGTTGGGCGTGTAGCGGTGGGTGTCGATCGCTCCCGTCGCCGTGACGATCTTGAACGTGGAGCCCGGCGGCAGCGCACTCTGGGTGGCGTTGTCGAAGTAGCTGCAGGTGACGCCGTTGCACTTCGCGTTGGGGTGGTTGGGGTCATAGGTGGGGTCGGCGTAGAGCGCGAGCACGTTCCCGTTGCGGGGGTCGAGCGCGACGACGGCGCCGACGCGGCCCGCGAGGCCCGTCCGCGCCGCCACCTGGGCCTTGGGATCGAGCGTCGTGTTGACCGTGTTGCCGTTGTCGACGTGGCTGGAGAGCGCCCCGAACACCGAGCTCACCGTCGACGTCGAGCCCTGCAGGGCGTTCTGGTAGGAGAGCTCGAGGCCCGCGTCGTTGCCCGAGCCGTGCGAGTACCCGACCGTCTGGGCGAACAGGGATCCCGTGGGGTAGGTTCGCTTCCACAAGCCCCCGCCGGCGGGGATCGAGCGGGCGAGGACGGTGCCGTTGTCGGCGAGGATCGGACCGCGCTTGATCTGCTCCTGGGCGATCGCGGTCCGCTGGTTGAGCGGGTTGTGGTTCAGCGCGTTGGCGTCGAACACCGTCCAGCGGCTGGTGAAGAACACGAGCAGCGCGAACAGCACCACGACCACCCCGAAGAGCTTGACGATCTGGTCGTTCATCGGCGCCGGCTCACGCTCGGGGGCCCGTCGGCTGAGGGCGCCGCGCGCGGTCGGAGACGAGCAGCAGCAGCGCGAGCAGCACGAAGTTGGCGACCAGCGAGGCGCCGCCGTAGGAGATGAACGGGAGCGTCACCCCGGTGAGCGGGATCACCCGCGTCACCCCGCCGACGATCACGAACACCTGCAGCGCGAACACCGCCGACAGTCCGGTCGACATCAGCTTGGAGAACGAGTCGGAGGAGAGCATCGCCGTCTTCAGGCCCCGGTAGGTGAACATCAGGTAGGCGATGAGCACCGCCACGCCACCGAACAGACCGGTCTCGTCGGTGAGGACCGCGTAGATCATGTCGGTCTGGGGAAACGGGATGAGGTCTGAGTGGGTTCCGGGATAGGTGAGGATCGAGTAGCCGAAGCCCTCCCCGAAGAGACCGCCGGCGGCCATTGCGAAGTTGCCGTTGGCGACCTGCTGGGAGCCGAGCGGCTTGTTGTAGAGCGACGGGCTCAGCGCGTGCAGCCAGGTCTCGAAGCGAGCGTGCACGTGCGGGATGTGGGTGCCCAGAAACCAGGCTCCGACGATGAACGCGACGAGGCCGACGACGACGAACGACACCCGGCCGGTCGCGACGTAGAGCATCGCGAGCAGCGCGCCGTAGAACATCACCGAGGAGCCGATGTCCGACAGCAGGAACAGGATGATCATCGCCACCCCCCAGATGACGAGCACCGGGCCGAAGTGCTTCAGCGGCGGGATCGTGATCCCGAGGATCCGCCGCGCGCCCTGCACGAGCACCTGGCGGGTGTCGCGCAGGTAGCTGGCCAGGAACACGACGAGGCCGACCTTGGAGAACTCGGTCGGTTGGAAGGTGATGCCGCCCGGCAGGCGGATCCCCAGGTAGGCGCCGTTGGCGGCCGCGCCGATGACCGGCAGCCGGGGCAGGATGAGCAGCAGCAGCGAGATCGCGACGATCACGTAGCGGTATTCCGCGAGCTTGCGGTAGTCACGGAACAGCAGGATCGTCGCCGCGAACAGGATCAGGCCGACGACGAACCACTGCGCCTGCAGGCGGGCGTCGGTGGCGTCGATCCGGTAGACCATCACGATCCCGACGCTCGCCAGCAGGGCGACGATCGGGAACAGGTACGGGTCGGCGTAGGGCAGCGTGAAGCGGATGAAGATGTGGGTCACCAGACACAGGGCGAGGAAGATCGCGCCGTAGGTGAGCGTCACGTTTCCCAGGTGGGTCCGCTGCTGGACGAACACCGCCGTGAACCCGGCGACGACGAGCGCCGTCGCGGGCAGCAGGGCGACCAGCTCGCGGTTACGGGCGCTCATCGCTTGGTCGGGTAGTGGCCACGTTCAGCGGCGCGGATGAGGGCGATGGCGCTGTTCTGAGAGCGCAGCTGGTGGTTGAGCAGCACCGTGCGATCCGCGGCCGGGATCGCCGACGCCGGCAGCCCCGACGTGTAGGTGGACTCCCAGAACGGCACTCCGAACTGGTAGGGGAGCCCGTCGTAGAGCGTGATGATGCCGTCGGAGTTGGTTCCGATGAAGAACAGCTGGCGGGTCGCCAGATAGCCGCCCCCGCCGAACAGGAAGAGGACCACCGCCACCGAGAACACCGCGGCGGCGACCTTGAACCAGCCGTCGCCGCGTCGCGCCGGCGGGCGCGCCCGCCGTCCCTGAGTCCGGGCGAGCCGGGGCGCCACCCGCTCGCTGGAACCCGCCAGCAGCGGCGGACCGGCGGTCATCATCGCGGTCGGCGGTCCGGCGGCGTCGAAGTCGCGCGGAAGCACGAGCGGATCCCCGTCGGGCGGCCCGGCGACGGCGGTCGCCTGCGTCGCGGCGGAATCGGGGTCATCGGCGGGGTCGTCGGTGTCGGCGATCGCGAACAGGATGACCGTGATGTTGTCGCGCCCGCCGGCCTCGTTGGCCTCGTGGATGAGCTGCTCGCCGGCCCGCTCGAGGTCCGGGGTCGAACGGAGCACCTGGGCGACCAGGCTCTCGTCGATCATCGACGTGAGACCGTCGCTGCAGAGCAGCACCACGTCCCCGGCGCGGGCGGGGTAGCTCCAGGTGTCCACCTCGACATCGGGCTCGATCCCCAGGGCCCGGGTGATGATCGACCGCTGGGGATGCTCGGCGGCCTGCTCGGGCGTGAGCTTGCCGCGGCGCATGAGCTCCTCGACGAGCGAGTGGTCGTGGGTGAGCCGGGTGAGCTCGGCGTCGCGCAGCAGGTAGGCGCGGCTGTCGCCGACGTGGGCGATCACCAGGTCGGGGCCGTCGAGGTAGACGGCGGTGAGCGTCGTCCCCATCCCCGACTGGTCGCGCTCGGTCTGCGCGGTCTCATAGATACGGCGGTTGGCCGTCTGCACGCGGGCGGCGAGGCGTTGCTCGGTCGTCTGGTCGTCACCGCCGGCGTCGGGCAGCCCCCGGCGGAACTCCTCCACGGCCAGTGCCGAGGCGACCTCGCCGGCCTGGGCGCCGCCCATCCCGTCGGCGACGACGAACAGCGGGACGCGCACGTAGGCGCTGTCCTCGTTGTCGCGGCGCTGGCGGCCGGTGTCGGTCTTCCAGACGCTGTCGACGGCGCGGAGCATCAGATGTGGGCGGTCCGGGTCACAGGCATCACAGTCTCACTGCAGGTAGGTGAATTCGCTGTCGCCGATGCGAATCACGTCGCCGTCGTGCAGCGGCGCCGGTCCCGACAGCGGCGAGTCGTTGAGATACGTCCCGTTGGTCGAGGCGAGATCCTCGATCACGACGACCGGCCCCTCGCGCGTGATGCGCGCGTGATGAGTGGAGGCGAAGGGGTCCTCGAGGTGGATCTCGACGTTCCCCCGGCCGAGGGTGACCTCCCGTGACAGGTCGTAGGCGACCCCGCTCGCATGACCCGCCGCTCGCTCGACGAGCAGCCGCGGCTCGAAGTCCTCGGGCTCGCGCAGCCCCCCGGTGACCGCCTGGTGCATTCCCGTCGCGTCGTAGAGACCCTCGCGCGGCTCATAGCCGTCCTCATAGGCGCGTCCGTTGCCGCGGCCCGCCCGCAGATCCCGCACCGCGGTGAGCGCGACCCAGACCACGAACAGGTAGAGCACGGCGAGGAAGCCGAACTTGAGCGCGACCGAGACGGGCTGCAGGGTCATGAGCCATTACTCCAGGACGAACCGGAGCGTCGCGGTGCCCAGCTCGATCTCGTCGCCCGGCTCGAGCGTCTCGGGCCGGGAGACCCGGCGGCCGTTGAGGCGGGTGCCGTTGGTGGATCCGAGGTCGGTGAGCACCCACGAGCGCCCGTGGGGACGGATCTCGGCGTGAGCGCGCGAGACGTTCGCGTCGTCGACCATCACGTCGCTCTGCCGGCTGCGTCCGAGGGTCACACCCTCGGGGCCGACGACCAGCCGCCTGCCGTCCATCACCAGCAGCGGGGCCTCGCGGCGCTGCGGGTGGGCGTCGGCGAGCTGCTCGGCCACCCGTGAGGCGGTCGAATGGACCATCGTGCGACCCGACTGCGACTGCGGCTCGGGTGACGCACGCCGGCGCGCCGGTGGCGCGGCATCGGCGGGCTCCACGAGACTCGTCTGGATCCCGAACTCACCGAGGCGCAAACGGCCGTCGGTCTCGAAGTGCACCACGGGCCGGGTCACGAGCGCGAGCCGCTCCCGACGCGCGTGCTCGAGCAGGTAGCCGACGAGCTCGGCCTGCATCGAGTCCTCCTGACCGGCGAACCGCTCCCGGTCCTGCGGGGAGAGGAAGACATGGAACTCGTGGGGCGCGTAGGTCCGTGACAGCGACTCGGATTTGTGCTCCTCCATCTCGCGCGCGAGCTTGCGGGCGATCTCGAGCGGGCGCACCTCGGATTTGAAGGCGCGACTGAACCCGCCCTCGACGAGGCCGGCGATCCTGCTCTCAAGGCTCTTCAGAAGGCTCATGACATGCCCGGCGGACGGTGCCGCGGTGGCCGATCCATGCTAGGGAGTTCCTCCGGACACACG
>CAZZWJ010000104.1:4656-8684 GCA_964657875.1 uncultured Solirubrobacteraceae bacterium | reverse complement strand
CGCCTGGACGTTGTGGAGGTGGATGTGGGAGCGGGCGAAGGCGGCCGCGGAGCTGGCGAACAGGGTGCTGAGCAGCGAGGTGCCAACCGAGCCGCCGACCTGCTGGGAGGTGTTGACCATCGCCGACGCGACGCCGGCCTCGCTTCGGTCGACGTTGAGGGTGGCGGTGCCGAACGCCGGGGCGAAGATCATCCCCATGCCGGCGCCGAGCAGCAGCAGCGAGGGCAGCACGCCGCCCGCGTATGAGGAGCCCGGAGTCAGCCGGGTGAGCAGCAGCATCGCGACCACGCCGAGCGTCATCCCGGCGACGATCAGCGGCTTGGGGCCGGTGCGCGGCAGCGCCCGGGTCTGCGCGGTGGTCGAGGAGGCGACGATCAGGGCCGTCATCGGCAGGAACGCCAACCCGGTGGTCAGCGGGGAGAGACCGAGGTTCTGCTGCATGAAGTAGGTGAGGAACAGGAACACGGCGAAGACCCCCGACCCGGCGAGCACGATGGACGCATACGCGCCGCCTCGGGCACGGTTCCAGACGATGTGCAGCGGCAGCAGCGGGTGATCGACCCGCTGCTCGATCAACACGAACGTCACGAGCAGGACCACGCTGGCCGCCAGGGAGATGATCGTCAGCGACGAGGACCACGAGTTGGTCTCGGCGTGGGAGAACCCGTAGACGAGGGCGAACAGGCCGAGTGATCCGGTGAGCACCCCCGGGATGTCGATCTTGGGCCGGTCGGGGTTGGGCGGGTTGAAGAGCAGCCGCAGGGCGACCAGAGCGGTGGGGATCGCGATCACGAGGTTCACGTACAGACACCAACGCCACGACAGCGCCTGAGTGAGCGCCCCACCGAGGATCAGACCGATCGAGGCGCCGCCGCCGGCGATCGCGCCGAAGATCCCGAACGCCTTGGGGCGGTCCGGGGAACCGGCGAAGGTGACGGTGAGCAGCGACAGCGCCGACGGGGCGAGCAGGGCCCCGAACGCCCCCTGACAGGCGCGGGCGACGACGAGCATTCCGAACGACTGCGCGAGACCGCCGACCGCCGACGCGACCGAGAAGCCGGCCAGACCGGCGATGAACGTCCACTTGCGCCCAAATAGGTCCCCGAGCTTTCCCCCGAGCAGCAGCAGGCTGCCGAAGGCGAGCGCGTAGGCCGTGATCACCCACTGCCGGTTATCGGTGGAGAAGCCGAGCGCCTTCTGAGCGGACGGCAACGCGATGTTGACGATCGTGGCATCCAACACCACCATCAGCTGGGCCACGCCCAGCAGGGCGAGGATCGCCCAGCGGTTGGGATCGGTACGCACTTCGGGCTGAGGGGACATACGCGCTCGTTCAGATCGTGGGCGAGCGATCAATGTAGCCCGCCACCACCCCCCGGCTCCCCACACGCCGGCCTACCACCGACCTTCGTCGCCAGCCGCGTTGATTGCCGGGCAGCGGTTCGGGTATAAACCTACACAGAACGTCGTGCAAAGCTCAACATCAAGTTTATCTCTCTAGGGGAGACTCAATGCCCGCAATCCTGTTCGGCTCGATCGGCGCCCTCGCCGACACCTCAGAACTTCAGCGCGAATCCTTCAACGCCGCCTTCACGCAGCATGGTCTGGGCTGGAACTGGTCGCGAGATGAGTACCGGACGCTGCTGTCACAGAGCGGCGGAGCGCAGCGAATCGCCGAGTACGCCGAGGCGCGGGGCGAGACCGTCGACGCGGCAGCCGTCCACCGCACGAAGTCTGACATCTTCCAGCAGCGCCTGCGTCATGACGGTGCGACTCCGCGCGCGGGGGTGACGACAACGATCGCCGAGGCGCTGCACGATGGCGTCCAGGTCGCGCTCGTCACGACGACCTCGCCGGAGAACGTCAAGGCGCTCGGTGAGGCGCTGCGCCCGTCCGTCGACTTCGAGCAGTTCACGCTCGTCGTCGACACCACGAGCGTCGAGCACGCCAAGCCCGCGCCGGATGCCTACGCCTTCGCACTGCGCGAGCTCGGCGAGCCGGCCGATGCCTGCATCGCCGTCGAGGACAACGTCGGTGGAGTGGCCGCCGCGCACGCTGCGGGGGTGACCGTGGTCGCCTTCCCCGGTGAGAACAACGCCGGTCACGCCTTCGACGGTGCCACCGAGCAGCTCACCGAGCTCGACTTCTCACATCTGCGCAGTCTCGTCAACGCCGCCTGACCCGGGAGCCCATCGTCATGAGTGAGATTCACGCCACGCTGCAGGAGAGCCCGCGAGGCTTCCACGTCGAGGGCCAGGAGAAGATCGAGTTCGATCTGCTCTACGTCGACGGAGCCTTTTCCCCCGCCAACCCGCAGCTCGCCGATCGCTTCCGTGATCAGGGGCGCTGCCTGATGGTCATCGACGAGGTCGTGCTCAAGCTCTACGGGGAGCAGATCTGGGAGTACTTCGAGCATCACGCGATCGCCCTGACGACGCATGAGGTGCACATCGCCGAGACCGACAAGAGCCTCGCCACCGTGCAGGAGATCGTCGACGCGTTCGGTGACTTCGGGCTGTTGCGCAAGGAGCCCGTGCTCGTCGTCGGCGGTGGGCTCACCACCGACGTCGCCGGCTACGCCTGCTCGGCCTACCGCCGCGGCACCAACTACATCCGCGTGCCGACGACCCTGATCGGGCTCATCGACGCGAGCGTCGCGATCAAGGTCGCCGTCAACCACGGACACCTCAAGAACCGTCTCGGCGCCTACCACGCCTCCGAGACCGTCGTGCTCGACTTCTCGTTCCTGTCGACCCTGCCGACCGCACAGGTGCGCAACGGGATGGCGGAGCTCGTGAAGATCGCGGTCGTCGGCAACCGCCGTGTCTTCGACCTGCTCGACGCCCACGGCGAGGAGCTGCTGGCCTCCGGATTCGGTCACCGCGACGGCTCCGAGGAACTGCGGGCGATCGGTCACGAGCTCACCCATGAGGCGATCCGCGCGATGCTCGAACTCGAGGTGCCCAACCTCCACGAGCTCGACCTCGATCGGGTCATCGCCTACGGGCACACGTGGAGCCCGACGCTCGAGCTCGCGCCCGAGACGCCGATGCTGCACGGGCACGGGGTCAACGTCGACATGGCCCTGTCGGCGACGCTTGCCGAGCGGCGGGGGTACATCTCCGCCGAGGACCGCGACCGCATCCTGTCGCTCATGAGCCGCCTCGGGCTCGCGCTCGACAGTCCCTACCTCACACCCGAGCTGCTGCGCGCCGCCACGCAATCGATCATCCAGACCCGTGATGGGCTGCTGCGAGCCGCGGTGCCACGACCGATCGGGCAGTGCGCCTTCATCAACGACGCCACCGCGGAGGAGCTCGAGGCGACGTTGACCGCCCATCGTGTGCTCTGCGGTGACTATCCGCGAGGTGGCGAGGGCGAAGACGTCTTCGTATCCGCATCGGCGGGCGTGTGAGCGGCGCACTGAACACCATGGCGACGCGTCCCCGTCCCGTCACCCCCGTCGGCATCCTCGCGGCGAAGCTGAGCCAGCTCTGCGACGCTGCGGAGGCCGTCGGTGATCTGGATGCGCAGTTCGTCGACGAGCTGCGCGGCGCCCGGACGCTCGCGGCGGGACTCGAGCCCTACGTCGCTCACTGCACGAGTGCCGAGTCGCCCGCGCTCGCCGCGCTCGCCGCCCAGACCCAGGCCCACGACTGGACTCAGCGGGGGGACGGGGCGATCGCGCTGGAGCAGGAGATGCTCTCCGGTCACGTCGAGGGGGTGGCCCTGCGGTTCCTGGTCAAGATGACCGGGGCGCGCCGGGTGCTCGAGCTCGGGATGTTCACCGGCTATTCGGCGCTCGCGCTCGCCGAGGCCCTCCCCGAGGACGGGCGACTGGTCGCCTGCGAGCTCGACCCCGAAGCCGCCGACGTGGCCCGGGAGAACTTCACGCAGTCGCCCGCGGGGTCCCGTATCGAGGTCCGGCTCGGGCCGGCGCGCCAGACGCTCGAGGCGCTCGAGCAGGCGGGTGACACGTTTGACCTCGTGTTCGTCGACGCCGACAAGCGGGGCTACCTGGACTACGT
>CAZZWJ010000104.1:0-4646 GCA_964657875.1 uncultured Solirubrobacteraceae bacterium | reverse complement strand
CTAACCTCAGCTTATTCAACTCTCCTGCTTGATCCTTTGTTGTTGAATGCAGCTGGACTACGTGTGCACGCTCATCGACGGACGGCTGCTCGCCCCCGGCGGGGTGATCTGCGTCGACAACACGCTGCTGCAGGGCGAGCCGTGGATGCCCGCCCCGCCCTCGCCCAACGGCGCGGCGATCGCCACCTTCAACGCCGTGATCGCGGGTGACCCGCGCGTGGAGCAGGTACTGCTGCCGCTGCGCGACGGCATGACCCTGATCCGGCGGGCGTGACCACCTCCGCCGACAGCCCCGCGAAGGCGTCCATCACCCCCACGGCCGAGACGACGCCCACGGCCACCGGCACCGGCACCGATTCCACCCGCCAGGCGCTCTCGACGATCGGGACGCTCGCGCTGCTCAGCGCCGCCCTGCCGCTCAACCTCACCCTCACCGGGCTCGCGCTCCTGCGCGGCCGGCTGCGCGCACCCGACCCCCAGCGCCGGAGCGTCGCCGCGACGCCGCGCACGATCCTCATCAGCGGCGGCAAGATGACCAAGGCGCTGCACCTCGCGCGAGCGTTTCATCATGCCGGGCACCGGGTGATCCTCGTCGAGAGCGCTCGCTACCGCCTCACCGGCCATCGCTTCTCCCGTGCGGTCGACGCCTTCCACACGATCCCCGCCGCTGGGGACCCCGGCTATGCGCAGGCGCTCGTCGACATCGCCGTCGCCGAACGGGTCGACGTCTACGTCCCCGTCTGCAGCCCCGCCTCCGCCCGCGACGATGCGCTCGCCCGCGACGCCCTGAGCGAGCACTGCGAGGTCCTGCACTTCGACCCCGAGACGCTCGCGCGCCTGGATGACAAGGAGGCGTTCACCCGCGCGGCGGTCGCGGCGGGGCTGGCGATGCCCGACGCCCATCGGATCACCGACCCCGAGCAGGTGCTCGCGTTCGACTTCGCCGCCGCCGACCACCACCCACCCTACGTGCTGAAGAGCATCGCCTATGACCCGGTCCGCCGCCTGGACCTCACCCCACTCCCCCAGCCCGACGAGCTCGCCACCCGCGCCTTCCTGGACTCCCGGCCGATCAGCGAGGCCAACCCGTGGGTGATGCAGGCGTTCGTCGAGGGCCCCGAGTACTGCACCCACACCACGGCGCGTGACGGCCGGATGCAGCTCTACGGCTGCTGTGAGTCCTCGGCGTCGCAGCTGAACTACGCGATGGTCGACGTCCCCGAGATCGAGGCCTGGGTCCGCCGGTTCGTCGCCGCCCACCGGCTCACCGGCCAGGTCTCCTTCGACTTCATCCGCGGTCGCGACGGGGTCATCTACGCGATCGAGTGCAACCCCCGCACCCACTCCGCGATCACCATGTTCTACGACCATCCCGACGTCGCGCGCGCCTACCTCGACGACGACGTCGCCGCGACGGTGATCCCGCGTCCGGGCAGCCGACCGACCTACTGGCTCTACCACGAGCTGTGGCGGGCGCTGCGGGACCCGCGCCACGCCGGCGGGCCGCTCAGGCGGGTGCGGCGCGGCAAGGAGGCGATCTTCGACTGGGAGGACCCGCTGCCGTTCCTCATGGTCCACCACGCCCAGATCCCGGCGCTGCTGCTCGAGAACCTGCGCCGGCGGCGGCCGTGGCTGAAGATCGACTTCAACATCGGCAAGCTCGTCGAGCCCGGCGGGGACTGACCCGGGGTGGCGCTGCACGTGCTCCACCTCGTCGGTTCGGCCGAGAGCGAGCTGCTCGCCGAGCTCTCGCGGCTCTACGCGCGGGACTGCCTGGCCACCGTCGCGGATCCCGACGCCTATGAGCCGGTGATCGCCCACGTGTCGCCCGACCGCCGCTGGAGCTTTCCGGAGTCGCTCGAGGAGGATGCCGTCTCGGTGGCCGCCCGCGACGGCGTGGCGATCGAGACCGCGGTCGCGTCCATCGCCTCGCTGGAGATCGACGTCGCCGTGCCGCAGATGTTCTGCCGGCCCGGGATGACCGAGTACCGGGCGCTGCTGGACCTCCTCGCGATCCCGTATCTCGGCAACCGCCCGGAGGTGATGGCGCTCGGCGCCGACAAGGCGCGCGCCAAGGCGGTCGTCGCCGGGGCGGGGGTCGCGGTGCCCGACGGCGAGCTCGCCGTCCCCGGTCAGACGCCGGCGCTCGCGCCGCCGGTCGTCGTCAAGCCCGTCGACGGCGACAACTCACTCGGGGTCACGCTCGTCACCGACCCCGCCGGTTACCCGGCGGCGATCCGCGACGCCTGTGCGCACGCCGACGCGGCGCTCGTCGAGCGCTTCGTGCCGCTCGGTCGTGAGGTCCGCTGCGCCGTCCTGGAGCTCGACGGCGAGCTGCGCTGCCTGCCGCTTGAGGAGTACGCGGTCAACGCCGACGCCAAGCCGATCCGCGACGCCGCCGACAAGCTCACGCGGGGCGATGACGGGGCGCTCGCGCTGGTGGCCAAGCAGCGCACCCACGCGTGGCTGGTGGACGCCGCGGACCCGGTCTGCGCCCCCGTGTGGGAGGCCGCACAGCGCTGTCACCGGGCGCTCGGCTGCCGCCACTACAGCCTCTTTGACTTCCGCATCGATCCCGACGGGCGTCCCTGGTTTCTGGAGGCCGGCCTCTATTGCTCCTTCGCGCGTCAGAGCGTCGTGGCGATGATGGCCCGCGGCGCCGGGATCGACACCGCCGAGCTCTTCTCATCCGTCCTGCGCGAGGCCCTGCCCGGCGCACTCATCGAAGGGAACGCACCATGAAGTCCATCGTCCACGCGCCGATCGGCGTCGAGCTCACCGACGTCTCCCTCACCGAGCTCGACGGACCGGCCGTCACCCAGCTGCGCGCGCTGCTCGCCAAGCACGGCGTGCTCATCTTCCACGACCAGCCGATGGAGGACGCGGAGTTCGTGGCGTTCCTCAAGCGCTTCGGCGAGCTCACGTTCACCAAGGGCGAGACCTCCGTCGAGGGGTATCCGGACCTGAACGTGGTCTCCAACGTCGGGCGCAGCACCCCGGCCCGCAGCACCTTCCACGTCGACACCAGCTACGTCGCCTCACCGCCCGCCTACACGGCGCTGCGCGCGGTGACGATCCCGCCCGCCGGTGGGGAGACGCTGTTCTCAAACCAGTACCGCGCCTACGACACGCTGCCCAACGATCTGCGCACCACGCTGGCGGATCGCACGATCACCCACGTCGTCACCGGGGTCACCCTCGAGGATGGCGATGAGGCCTCGGCCGAGCACCCGATCTTCCGGCGCCATCCGCTCGGCGGGCGCACCTCGCTGTACATGTCGACCCCGAGCCGCTGCGCGGCGATCAGCGGCATGTCGGCGTCGGAGACCGAGGAGACGGTGAGCTACCTGTTCGAGCACAGCACCCGCGAGGACAACGTGATGCGCCATTCCTGGGCCGAGGGCGACGTCGTCATCTGGGACAACGGCTGCGTCCTGCACCGCGCCGATCATTCCCAGGTCGACGGCGACCGGGTGATGCACCGCGGGATGGTCGCGGGCTACGGCTCCTGAGCCCTGAGCGCGCGGGGAGCGCCGTCCGCGGGCGCGGCCGAGCTGTAGAACATGAGCACGAGCTCGGCCCGCGTGCGCTCCGCGGAGCCCTCGGCGGCGGCGATCCGCCGGGCCGCCGCCCGCTCGATCTCCAGCGCGCGCTCGCCCAGCTCGTTGAGGGCCGCGGCGAGCTCGGCGATCGCGTCACGGTCAAGCGTCATCTCCACCCGACCCGCGCGGGCATCATCGGTGTCAAAGCCACCGGCTCGGACCGCCGCGGCGATCGACAGCCCGACCTCCTCGAGCGTCGCCGAGAGGACGCTGTCCCGGACCGCTCCCGGCAGCGACGCCCATGCCGCCTCGCTCACCTGCACCCCGTCCAGCACGCGGTAGTAGTGCTCGACGGCCCCGCGGCGCGGACGGGTCGCACACAGCTCGATCAGGCCGATGCGGGCGAGGAAGCGCACGTGGTAGCTCACGTTGCCCAGGGGCGCGCCGATCCGCTCGGCGATCTCGCTCGGACTGGCCTGGCCGTCCTCCAGGGCCCGCAGGATCTCGATCCGCAGCGGATGGGCCAGACCCTTGACCAGGCGCGGATCCGCGATGTCCATGATGTCCTTCATGCTGTGTCCGACGCCCCCTAATTTGAGTTCCGTCTCGCGGCAAGCTTGAGCGAGGCTAAGCCACAGAACGGATTCCCGTGACCTATCCCACCGCTTTTTGATCCTATTCATTCATCACCGCTATCGCGTCACCGGGGGCGAGGAGCGCGCCGTGGAGGATCTGCTCGCGCTCGTGCGCGGCGAACTGCAGGAGGATGCGCAGCTGCTCACGCGTGATTCCGCGGCCACTCGCGGGCTGACGGCGGCCGCGGGACTGCTCGGCGGAGGCCTCGAGCCCGCGGAGGTGGGCCGCGCGGTCCGCCGTAGCGGGGCGCGGATCGTGCACGCCCACAACCTGCTGCCGACGCTCGGCTGGCGGTCGCTGGCCGCCGCACGGGCGGCGGGGGCGCGCGTCGTCCTGCACCTGCACCAGTACCGCCTCGTGTGCGCGATCGGGGTCTGCTTCCGCGACGGCCACGAGTGCACCGAGTGCCACGGGACCCGGACGGGCCCCGCGGTGCGCCACGATTGCCGGGGCTCGCGGTCGGAGTCG
>CAZZWJ010000103.1:0-8699 GCA_964657875.1 uncultured Solirubrobacteraceae bacterium | reverse complement strand
CTTGACGCCCATGTAGAAGACGAGAGTCCCCGGGAACGCGGCCAGGGCGGGCCAGTCCAGCGCGGTGTCGTCCTTGGCCGGGTCCTCGTGGCCGGTGACGAACGCGACGGCGCTCGCCGCGTCTCGGTGGGTGACGGGGATCCCGGCGTACGCGGTCGCCGCGACGCCCGCGGTGATGCCGGGCACGACCTCGAAGTCGATTCCCGCCTCCCGCAAGAGCTCCGCCTCCTCACCGCCGCGGCCGAACACGAACGGATCCCCGCCCTTCAGGCGGACGACGCGGCGCCCGGCACCACCGTGCTCCAGCAGCAGGCCGCCGATCTGATCCTGCGTCACCGACGGCCCGCCGCCCTCCTTGCCGACGTAGAAGCGCAGCGCATCGGCCCGGGCGCCGTCCAGCGCGGTCGCCGGGATGAGGCGGTCGTGGACGATCACGTCGGCCGCGGCGATCAGCTCCAGGGCCCGGGCGGTCATGAGTCCCGGGTCCCCGGGGCCCGCGCCGACGAGGTAGACGGTCATACCGGCCCCGCCGTCGACTCGGCCGCGGCCTCGGCGCGGTCCAGCAGCTCGCGCGCGCCGGCGGCGAGCATCCGCGCCGCGCACGCGCCGCCGACCTCGGCGGGCGGGCCGCTGACCGAGTCGCGCAGCCACTGCGAGCCGTCGGGCAGACCGACCCAGGCGACGAGCTCGAGCTCGGTCGCCTCGGGGTCCAGGGTCCGGGCGTGAGCACCGACCGGGGTGTGACAGGAGGCGTTCAGGGCACGGACGAGGGTGCGCTCGGCGGTGAGGCAGGCCATCGCGACCGGGTCGCTCACGGCGTCCAGGCGCCCGGGCGCGATCTCCCCGGTGCGGGCCTCGAGCGCGAGTGCGCCCTGACCGGCCGCGGGGACGAACTCCTCGATCGTCGCGTTCGCCGCGTCCCCGCGTCCGAGGCGCTGGAGTCCCGCGAGCGCGAGCACGAGCGCGTCGACCTGATGCTCGGCGAGCTTGCGCAGGCGGCTGTCGACATTGCCGCGCAGCTCGACGACCTGCAGGTCGTCGCGAAACGCGTTGATCTGCGCGGTGCGCCGCAGCGACGCGGTCCCGACGCGGGCGCCCGCGGCGAGCGCGTCGAGACCGTCGGCGCCGCACAGCGCGTCGCGGGGGTCGGCGCGGGGCGGCACCGCGATGAGTTCCATGCCGGGGCCGAGCTCGGTCGGGACGTCCTTGGCGGAGTGCAGGGCGACGTCGATGCGGCCATCGTCGAGCGCTCGCTCCAGCTCGGAGACCCAACGTGACTTGTCCTCGACGGCGGCTCCACGATCACCCAGCGTGGTGACGGTGACGATCTGCACCTCGACGCCGTCGGCGCGCAGGACGTCGGCGACGGTCGCGGTCTGCGCGAGCGCGAGTGCACTGCCCCGGGTGCCGAGGCGCAGCACCGGCCCGCTCACGCCAGGCGGCGCAGCGGGTGGACTTCGGCCAGCCCGGGGTCACGATGAACGGCGGGGGCGGGCGGTCCGGAGGGCGCGCGATGGGCGGCGGGGGCATGGTGTCCGGCGGCGAGCTCGCCTTCGGCAACCGACAGTCCGAACAGGTCCCGCACGACCGACATGCGGGAGTGCATGCGCTCGTCGCTGGTCTCCTTCATGCGCAACGTCGGCTCGTGCAGCAGACGGTTGACGACGGTGCGGGCGATCGCCTCGGCGCGGGCCCGGTCGCGGGGGGACGCGGTCTCCCACTTGCCGGCGTTCTCGGCGAGCACCCCGTCGGCGATCGCGGTCGCGCTCGCGCGCAGGGCGGTAATCGTCGGCAGCACCTCCAGCGAGCCGAGCCAGTGGGCGAAGCGCTGGATCTCCTGCTCGATGATCGCGTCGGCGCGCCGGGCCTCGGCCTGGCGGACCTGACGGTTGCGGGCCACCACCGCCTGCAGGTCGTCGATGTCGCGCAGCGTCACCCCGTCCAGGCGCGCGCACGCGCCCTCGATGTCACGCGGCACCGCGAGGTCGATGAGCAGCAGCGGTCGCCCGCCACGCTCGCGCATCACCTGGGCGATCTCGTCGACCTCGAGCAGCAGGTGCGGAGACGCGGTCGCGGTCACGACCATGTCGGCGCTGTGCAGCACGTCGGGCAGTCCGTCGAAGGAGAGGCTCACACCGCCGTAGTGGGCGGCGAGGCTGATCGCCCGGGCCCGCCGGCGGCTGGCGACGAACACGAGCTCGGCGCCGGTGCCCGCCAGCGCGCGGGCGGCGAGCTCGCTCGTCTCACCGGTGCCGACGAGAACCACCTGGCGGCCCTGCAGCGAGCCGAGCTGCTCCTTGGCGAGCGCGACGGCGACCGTCGGCGCCGACAGCCGCCGCTCCCCGATCGCGGTCTCCGAGCGCACCCGCTTGCCGGTGTGCAGCGCCGCCGTGAACAGGTGGTTGGTGAGCGGTCCGGTCGTCTGCTCGGCGAGCGCGATCTCGTAGGCGCGCTTGACCTGGCCCTGGATCTGATCCTCGCCGACGATCATCGAATCCAGCCCGCTGACGACGCGGTAGAGGTGGCGCGCGGCCCCGCAGTTGCGCTCGGCGTAGATCGCCCCCGACAGCTCGGTGGGCCGGATCCCGGCCAGACGCGACAGCATCGCCAGCGCGGTGGACTCGGCCGCGACGGGGTCGCCGACGACGGCGTACACCTCGGTGCGGTTGCAGGTGGAGACGGTGACCGCCTCATGGACGTCGGGATCGCTGCGCAGCTCGCGCAGGAACTCGACGGCCCGGGCCTCGGGGAGCGCGAGACGCTCGCGGATCTCGATCGGGGCGGTCTTGTGCGAGATCCCGATCGCGAACAGCTCGCTCACAGCAGCGACCCGGAACGCTCGGGCGCGGACGGCGCCGAGTCGCCGGTGACGGCGGCGCGCTGGGCACGGGCCTCGTCGACATCGTGCTGCAGCTGGTCGAGCTCGCGTTCGATGCGCTGGGCGCGCGCCGCCATGATCGCGACGTAGACGAGGATCAGCGCGACGAACACGACGTAGGCGCCGGCGACGAACTTCCCGGCGCTGTGCAGCGGCAGGGCCGGCGCGGACGCGGCGAGCGACAGGCTCACAACGGTGCGGCGCTGCGGCCGTAGGGCCGGTCGAGGTCCTCACCGAGCAGCGAGCGGCGCAGGCGCCGGACCTTCGCACGGGCGTTCTTGGAGGCCATCTCGTACTTCCACAGCGTGGCGTAGAGCAGCCCCATCGCGATCACCGCCACCAGGAACGTCCACGCCATCGGCGCCGGCAGCGGGTTGCCGGTGAGCGTGAGCACTCGCGGATGCACGAACTGGGTGGACAGTCGCACCGCGATGAAGTTGAGCGGCACGAACGCCGAGCAGGTGATCGCGAACACGGCGGCGTAGCGCGCCTGACGCTCGGGGTCCTCGATCGAGAAGCGCAGCGGTTGGTAGGTGGCGAACAGCAGCAGCACGATCAGGAACGAGACGAGCGTCGGTTCGTTCCACAGCCACCAGTGACCCCACGACGCCTTGGCCCAGATCGAGCCGGTGATGAGGCCACCCGTCCCGAAGATGAGCGCCATGTGGATCGCCACGTAGGAGCGCATGTCCCACTTGCGATCGCCGGTGCGCAGGTATCCGATCGCCATGACGCCACCGAAGACGAAACCGCACAGTGACACGATCGCGAGCGGCACGTGGATGTAGAAGATCTTCTGGACGAAGCCCTGTTCGACGTCCAGCGGCGCGTAGAAGAACGCCATCGCGAGGGCCGCGAAGACGAACAGGAGCGTGAGCAGTGAGAGGGTGCGCAGGCCGCGCCCGTATGTGGTGGAACCCATCTGGTGGCCTATTCGTCGAGGAGAAAGTCGAACACCGCGTAGGCAAGCAGCGCGAAAACCAGATCATAGAGAGCCAGGGTGCCCACCCACTGCAGTGGAGGCGCGGTCGGTGCGTGTGATGACCGAAGCAGCGGACCCGCCGCCCGAGCGGCCGCGATCAACGCCGGCACGAGCAGGGGCAGCCCGATCATCGGCCCGATCAGATCCCGCGCCCGGGTGTGGACCGCGATCGCGGACACGAGCGTGCCGATCACCGACAGCGCCAGGTTGGTGAGCGCGAGCACGAGCACGAGTCCCGGCAGCGGGCGCCCGAGCCCCGGCCCCAGCAGGAACAGCTTGAACACGGGGACCGCGATCACCTCGAGCACGACGAGGTACAGGTACAGGCCCGCCGCCTTGGCGAGCAGCATCGAGGTGCGATCCACGGGCGCGAGCAGAAACGCGTCGAAGCCACCCTGCTCGCGCTCGGCGACGAACAGCCGGTTGATCCCGAGCATCGCCGCGAACAACAGCGCGATCACCAGCACCCCCGCCGCCTCCTGGCCGGCGATCGTGTTGCGGTTCAGCGCGAAGTGGAAGATGATCATCGTCACCACGGCGAACAGCACCATCGCCGGCAGCGTCTCGGCGGTGCGTGCCTCCAGGCGCAGGTCCTTGCGCAGGATCGTCCAGGCGGTCCTCACGCGTACAGCTCCGTGAGCAGCTCGTCGGTGACGCCGCTCGGGTCCCCGACGTAGACGGCGCGGCCGTTCCTCAGCGCGAGCACCTGGTCGGCCTCGGCGAGCGCGGCGCGGGGGTCGTGACTGGTGAGCACCCGGGTGCGGCCGCTGGGCCGGCCCACGAGCGGCTCGATCAGATCGCTGGCCGCCGGATCGAGGTTCGCCTTCGGCTCGTCGAGCAGCAGCAGCTCCGGGTCGTGGAGGATCGCGCGGGCGACCGCGACGCGCTGCACCATCCCGCGTGAGTAGGTGCGCACCGGGTCATCGCCGCGACGGTCCATCTGGACATCGCGCAGGACCTGGTCGACCCGCTCGGGGGCGACCCCGTGCAGACGCGCGTGGTAGCGGAGGTTCTCCCGGGCCGACAGCTCGCGGTAGAGCAGCGGCTCGTGGGCGAGCAGGCCGAGGCGACCGCGGACCGCGAAGGCGCGGCGGGGCAGCGGCTCGCCGAAGATCTCGATCTCCCCGGCGTGGGGACGCAGCAGCGCGGAGAGGATCCGCAGCAGCGTCGACTTGCCGGCGCCGTTTCTCCCGAGCACGGCGAGCGTCTCGCCGGGGGCGAGCGAGAGCGTCACGTCGTGCAGGGCGGCGCGGTCGCCGAACCAGCGTGAGAGCCCGCGCAGCGCCAGCGCCGGGACCGGCGGCTCGGGCTCAGTGGCCCGGGGTTCGTTCACCGGGCTCGCGGCGCAACGTGGCGACGACGTGGGACAGGGTCGGCGCAATCGTGGGAAACAGCTCGCCGATCGCCCGCGGGTTGCCGGGGAAGTTGACGATCAGGGTCCGCCCGGCGATCCCCGACACCCCGCGGGTGAGCATCCCCATCGGAGTGTGACGCGCGGCCTCGCCGCGCAGCGCCTCCGCAAAGCCGGGGGCGTCGCGGTCGACCACCGCGCGGGTCGCCTCCGGGGTGACGTCGTCGTCGGTGAGTCCGGTGCCGCCGGTGGTGAAGATGAGCGAGGCCCCCGCGGCCACCTGGGCCCGCAGCCAGACCTCGATCGCGGCCGCGTCGTCGGCGACGACGTCCTGGGCGACGATCTCAGCCCCCGCCGCCTGGGCGTGGCGAGCCAGCTCGACGCCCGAGCGGTCCTCGGTCTCGCCCCGCGCGACCGAGGAGGAGACGGTGAGGATCGCGGTCTTCATCTCAGCGCCATTCGGCGGCGCTCGGGGGCCGGCGCCAGTCACCGGAGCGTCCACCGGACTTCTCCAGCAGCACCACCGACGCGATCTCGGCGTCGCGCTGAACGCCCTTGACCATGTCGTAGACGGTGAGCGCGGCGACCGAAGCGGCGGTGAGCGCCTCCATCTCGACTCCGGTCGGGCCGGTCGTACGAGCCTCGGCGGTGAGCACGATCTCGCCGCGCTCGGCGTCGATCTCGCCGTCGACGTGCAGGGAGCTGAGGGCGAGGGGATGGCACAGCGGGATGAGCTCGGAGGTGCGCTTGCCGCCCTGGATCCCCGCGATCCGGGCCGTGGCGATCACGTCGCCCTTCGGCGCGTCGCCCGCGGCGACGAGCGCCGCGGTCTGGCCGCTCACTCGGACGATGGCGCGCGCGACCGCGCGTCGCTCCGTGGCGGGCTTGCCGGCGACGTCGACCATGCGGGCCTGACCGCCGCCGTCGAGGTGGGTGAGTCGCTCAGGCGTGAGCGTGCTGAGCGGCTTGGATGAGCGCGCGAACGCCATCGGCGTTGCCGGCGCGCAGCAGCTCGATCGGATCCGGATCGCCGTTGACGATCTCCTCGAAGAACACCTTGCGGTCCTGGTAGGTGGGCAGCGTGCCCTTCGCCCAGCCGCGCACGTCGTTGAGCATCACCGCGAGGTCGGCGTACGCCTCGCCGAACAGCTCGGAGATCTCGCGCTTCATCCGCTTGGCGAGCGCCGGCGAGGCGCCGGCGGTGGAGATCGCGACCGCGAGCGGGCCGCTGCGGACGATCGCGGGCAGGATGAAGTTGCACAGCGGCGGGACGTCGACGACGTTGACGAGCATCGCGCGCTGCTCGGCGTCGTTGTAGACCTCGATGTTCACCTCGGTGTCGTTGGTCGCCGCGATCGCGATCAGACACCCCTCGAGATCTGTCGGCAGATACCCACGCCGCGTCCAGGTGATCGAACCCTCGCTCGCGAGATCCTGCAGCGCCGGGTGCGCGTCCGGGGCGACGAGCAGCACGTCGGCGTTGCTCGCCAACAGGCCCTCGACCTTCTCCAGACCCACATCGCCGCCACCGACGACCAGGCACCGCCGTCCGGTGAGCTTCAGGCATGCGATGTAGAACGGCGTCTCGAGCATCCCCTGCACGCACGTCTGATCGCAGATCCCCTTGCGAAACTGACAGACACATTCCTTACCGGCGTAGGCCTGAGCGGGCATGGTGTGAGCGTAGTACGGACGATCCCCGGGTGAGCTGACCGGACGAACCGGGGCTCAGGCGGCGGAGCGGGCGCGCTCGACGAGCACGTCGACGAGCCACCGGGCGAGTGGAGGCCCGTAGGCGGGGTCGACCATGACCAGGGTGGGCAACGTGGAGATCGAGTGCAGCTCGATCACGCCCACGCCGATCACCGACTCACCGCCGGCGCCACCCGCGGCCGGTGCCGTCACACACAGGACGGCCCGCTCGGCGGGATCGGAGCGCAACAGACGGGCGAGCTCCAGGTCGTCGCACATGATCCCCTGGTGGGCGGCGAGCGCGTGGAGCTGGTCCAGGTCGCGTCGGGCCGCCGGGCGCGCGGTGATCTCGGTGCCGTCCTCCAGGACAGCGGCGAGCACGTCGTGGATCGGTTGGCCGAGAGCGCTCATCGAATCCTTCCAGCCTAGACCGTCTGGGCTTACGCGTTCTTTACGCCGCGGCGTGTGTGACGGATCGCATTCAGGCGCTCGCGGAGAGCCGCCTCGGCGTCGTCGGGTTCATAGAAGCGGCTTCCCACCGCCCCCGGCGGCATCAGCTCCTGGGGTGAGAGATGGCCCGGGCGATCGTGGGGGTAGTCATAACCGCCGTCGCTGCGAACGCTGGAGCGCAGGTAGGCGGGAGGCAGCTCGGCGCCGTGCTCGCGCACGTAGCCGCGGGCGGCGCCGATGGCCCGGGTGGCGGCGTTGGACTTCGGCGCGAGCGCCAGGTAGATCGCGGTCTGGGCGAGTGCGTACTGGGCCTCGGGCAGACCGACGAGCTCGACGGCGGACGCGGCGGCGGTCGCCACGCCGAGCGCCTGCGGGTCGGCGTTACCGATGTCCTCGGAGGCGAGGATCACCATCCGGCGGACGATGAAGCGGGGGTCCTCCCCGCCCTCGAGCATCACCGACAGGTAGTACAGCGAGGCGTCGGGATCCGACCCACGCGTCGCCTTGATCCACGCCGAGATCGTGTCGTAGTGATTGTCGGCCTGGCGGTCGTACTGGATCGCGCGGCGCTGCATCGCATCCTGGGCGTGCTCGAGCGTCACCGGCGCGTCGTCACCGGCCGCCTCACAGGCGAGCTCCAGCGCGTTGAGCGCCGACCGGGCATCTCCGCCCGCACGGTCTGACAGGAAGTCCAGCGCCTCCGCGGCGACCCGGCTCGGCGGACCGCATTCGCCGCGCTGCATCGCGCGGTCCAGGAGCGTGCGCACGTCGGCGGGCCCGAGCGCCTGCAGCTCGTACAGGTGCGCGCGGGAGATGAGCGCGGAGTTGACGCTGAAGTACGGGTTCTCGGTCGTCGCCCCGATCAGCGTGAGCAGACCGTCCTCCACCGCCGGGAGCAGCGCGTCCTGCTGGGCCTTGTTGAAGCGATGGATCTCGTCGAGGAAGAACACCGTGCGCCGACCGGTTGCCGCGAGGCGCTCGCGAGCGCGCTGCAGGATCGCGCGGACCTCGGCCCGGCCGGCCTCGACGGCGCTCTCCTCCTCAAAGGCGGCGTCGGAGGCGGTCGCGACCAACCGGGCGAGCGTCGTCTTGCCGCTGCCCGGGGGGCCGTGGAGGATCATCGAGTGCGGTCGGCCCTCCTCGATCGCCCGGCGCAGCGCCGATCCGTGCTGGAGCAGCTCGGCCTGGCCGACGAGCTCGTCGAGGGTGCGCGGGCGCAGCCGGGTGGCGAGCGGGACATCGCGGCCGCGAGAAGCGTCGGGAGCCGGCGGGGCACCCGCGTCCTCCTCACCGAAGAGCGAGTCCATGGTCGTCAGTATGTCCGCCGGCGAGGATGGCGAGGGCGG
>CAZZWJ010000102.1:0-8796 GCA_964657875.1 uncultured Solirubrobacteraceae bacterium | reverse complement strand
GCCACGCATCCCCCGCCCGCCAGTCGTCGAGTGACGCCGACGACGCGGGCAGAACCGTCTCGATCGTGTTCAGGTCCATCAGGCGACCTGACCGGCCAGCTGCGCGGCGGCCCGGGCGGCCTGGACGGCGAGCGCCTCGACGTCGGCGGTGACGAGCTCCCCGGCGACGACGACCGGTCGGCCGCAGACGTACAGCCGCTCGAGCGTCGGGGCCCCGAACACGAGCGTGCACACCGGGTCGGCGATGCCGGCGCCGGCGAGCCCGTCGACTCGCCACAGCGCCAGATCGGCGAGCATCCCGACCGCCAGCGTGCCGATCTCCGCCTCGCGGCCCAGGCAGCGGGCGCCACCGCGGGTGGCCATCGTCAGGCACTGCCGTGCCGAGACCGCCGCCGGGCCGTCGCGCACCCGGGCGACGAGCAGCGCCTGATGCAGCTCGTCGATCATCCGTCCCGACTCGTTGGAAGCCGCCCCGTCGACCCCGAGTCCGACCGGCGCGCCGGCGCCGAGCAGCGACATCACCGGCGCCGCGCCGGCGCCGAGCCGGCCGTTGGACGTCGGGCAGTGGGCGACGCCGGTCTGGGTCTCGGCGAAGCGGTCGATCGCCGCGGGCGCGAGGTGGACGCAGTGGGCGAGCCACACGTCGTCGCCCAGCCACCCCAGCGACTCGGCGTACTCGGCCGGGGAGCAGCCGAAGCGGGCCTCGCAGTACGCCGCCTCGTCGTCGGTCTCGGCGAGGTGGGTGTGCATGCGCACCCCCTTGCGCCGGGCGAGGGCGGCCGCCTCGCGCATGAGCTCCCCGGTCGCCGAGAACGGCGAGCACGGCGCGACGACGATCCGCAGCATCGATTCCGGTGACGGATCGTGGAAGCGGTCGATCGCGCGCTCGGTCGCGGCGAGGATCTCGTCGCGGTCCTCGACGACCGAGTCGGGCGGCAGCCCACCGGCGGACTGGCCGAGGTCCATCGACCCCCGCGCGGCGTGAAAGCGCAGCCCGACCGTCTGCGCGGCGCGGATCTCGGCTTCCAGCAGGTCGCCGCCGTCGACCGGGAAGACGTAGTGATGATCGGAGGTGGTGGTGCATCCGGTGAGCGCCATCCACGCCAGGTTGGCGGCGGCCGAGGCGTGCACGGCCGCCTCGTCGAGCCGTGCCCACATCGGATAGAGCGTGGTCAGCCAGCCGAACAGGGTGGTGTCGGTCGCAATCCCCCGGGTGATCCACTGATACAGGTGGTGATGGGTGTTGATCAGCCCCGGCGTCGTCAGACAGCCACGGCCGTCGATGATCTGCGCGCCGTCGCGCAGGGCCGCCGGTGCCGCCCCGGGACCGACGGCGAGGATCCGGTTGCCGTCGATGACCACGTGGCCGTCGGGGTACTCGGTCCCCGGCTGGTCACAGACCGCGACGTGACAGCCCTCGACGACGACCCGGGTCACGGCGTCATGCGGCGGCGCGCTTGAGATCGGTTGAGCGCTCATGGATCGACCTCGCCAGTGTCGGCAGGGCCTGGCCGAGTGACCATGGCCCACTGGAGAAATCACCATAGACGTGGGGACGCACGCCCGTCGACGGGGGGTTGCTACGTTGCCGCGCATGCCCGCGATCGTCGGCCTCAACCAGTACGGGAAGGCCGAGATCCGCATGGTCGCCGTCGACCGCTCGGGACCCGTGGAGAGCTTCCAGGACCTCACCGTCGGGATCACGCTGTCGGGCGACCTGGAGGCCGTGCACGTCACCGGCGACAACGCCAACGTCGTCGTCACCGACACCCAGAAGAACACGGTGTTCGCGTTCGCCCGGCAGGCGCCGGTCGGGGAGATCGAGGACTTCGCGCTGCGCCTGGCCCGGCACTTCGTCGCCGACTTTCAGCCGATCACGCGCGCCCGCGTGCACATCGAGTCCGCCCACTGGGAGCGGATCGACGTCGACGGCCGGCCCCATCCCCACAGCTTTCGCCAGGCCGGCACCGAGCTGCGGACCGCGACCGTCGTCTGCGACGGCGCGGGCGAATGGGTGATCTCGGGTCTGGCCGACCTGGTCGTGCTCAAGACCTCGGGCTCGGAGTTCAGCGGCTTCATCCAGGACCCCTACACGACGCTTGAGCCGACCACCGAGCGGATCCTCTCCACCCGGGTGACCGCCCGCTGGCGCCACGCGTCGACCGACCGCGACTGGGGAGCGTCGTTCACCGGGGCGCGGACGGTGATGCTCGAGCGCTTCGCCGCGGTCCACAGCCTGTCGCTGCAGCAGACGCTGTATGAGATGGCGAGCGCGACGATCGACGCCGACGGGGGGATCGTCGAGGTCCGGATGTCGATGCCCAACCGCCATCACTTCGTGGTCGATCTGTCCCCGTTTGATCTGCAGAACCCCAACGAGATCTTCCGCGTCGAGGACCGCCCCTACGGTCTGATCGAGGCGCAGGTGCTCGCCGAGTCGGCGCCGGCGCCCGGTCCCGCCTGGGATCCCTACCCGATGCTCTGAGGTCCCGCGGCCCGGTCCGGCGCGGGCCGCCATCGCGGATCGGTACCCTGAGGGCTATGGCAGATCGCGAGCATCGGACGAGGTCGCGCGCCAACCCCGGCGGCATGGATGTCCTCACCGTCATCGATCCCGCGGGCGACGGCGTCCAGCCGTTTCGCGGCCGCAAGCCGCCGTGGTTCAAGGTTCCCGCGCCGGGCGGTCCGCGCTACCGCGCGCTGCAGCAGCTGATCGGCGAGGAGAATCTGCACACGGTCTGTCAGGAGGCCGCGTGCCCGAACATCGGCGAGTGCTGGCAGCGCGGCACCGCGACGTTCATGATCCTCGGCGACACGTGCACCCGGCGCTGTGGCTTCTGCAACGTGCAGACGGGCAAGCCGACCTGGAACGATCCGCTCGAGCCCGCCCGCGTCGCCCGCAGCGTCGCCCGGATGGGGCTGCGTCACGCGGTGATCACCTCGGTGGACCGAGACGACCTCCCCGACTACGGCGCCGGCGCGTTCGTCGGCGTGATCCGCCAGATCCGCCGCCAGGCGCCACGCTGCAAGGTCGAGGTCCTCACCCCGGACTTCCGGGGCGCCGAGATGCCGCTGGCCAAGGTCATCGCCGAGCGCCCGGACGTGTTCAACCACAACGTCGAGGTGGCGCCGAGGCTCTACCCGGTCGCCCGCCGCGGTTCGACCTGGGAGCGTTCGACGCGGGTCCTGCGCAACGCCAAGGAGATGGCGGGGGATGCGGTGACCACGAAGTCCGGTCTGATGGTCGGTCTCGGCGAGAGCTTCGACGAGATGGTCGACGCGCTCGGCCAGTTGCGCGACAATCACGTCCAGGTGATCACCGTCGGCCAATACCTGCGTCCCACCGAGCGTCACCTTCCGATCGTGCGCTACTGGCATCCCGACGAGTTCACCGCGCTCCAGGAGGCCGCCTACGAGCTCGGCTTCGAGCACGTCGCGGCCGGACCGCTGGTCCGCTCCAGCTACCACGCCGATCAGCACATCCCCCAGGACCAACCCGGTGTTGGCCCGCTCGCGGAGGCACTGTCGGCATGAGCCCACGTCGTCGTCACGCACTTCTCGCCCTCGCGCTCGTCGCGCTGACGGCGCTGCTGATCGCCCCGGATGCGCTGGCCTCCGCCGGTGGCGGCTCGAGCGGCTTCAGTGGCGGCGGGGGTGGCGGAGGCGGCGGCAACGGCTTCTTCGTCTTCGTCCTCGTCGATCTGCTCTTCCACATCGCACTGCTCGGTCATGGACTGGGCCTGGTCGTCCTGGTCGTCTGTGGCCTCGCGTGGCTGTTCGTCACCCGGGTGCTGCCGAAGCTGACCGACGACTGGCGGACCCGCGCCGCGCAGCGTGCGCCCCACGCCCGCCGGCCCGGCCGAAACTCCCGCGAGCGGCGGGTGGAGCTCGCGGCCGCCGAAGCCGCCGACTCCGACCCCGAGTTCGCCGCCGATGCGGTGCGCAGCGCGGGGGCACAGCTCTTCTGCGACATCCAGTCCGCCTGGGACGCCGACGATCGCATGCGCCTGCGCAACCTGGTCGCGCCCGAGCTGCTCACCGAATGGGAGCGACGCCTGGATGACTACTCACGCCGGGGCTGGCGCAATCACGTCGAGGTCCTCGGGGACCCGGTCGTCGAGCTCGTCGGGCTCACCCACCGTGGCGATGCCGACACCGACCGCGTCGTCGTCCGCATCGACGCCCGCATGAAGGATTACGTCGTCGATCGCTCCGGACGGCGTCTGAAGCGCAACGGCCGGCTCGGCGAGACGACCCGGGTCCGGGAGTTCTGGTCGCTGGGCCGCCGCTCGGGTCACTGGGTGCTCGCCTCGATCGAGCAGGGCAAGGAGGGCGCGCACGCGCTCGACGAGCAGATCGTCGCCACCCCGTGGGCCGACGAGACCGCGATGCGCGACGAGGCGCTCGTCGAGGGCGCCGTCGCCGACGCCGTGCCCGACGGGACGAGCGTCGCCGAGATCGCCTCGGTCTCCTACGAGGGCAACGCCGAAGCCGCCGCGAACGACCTGAGCGTCGCCGACGGCCGGTTCGCCCCCGCCGTGCTCGAGGTCGCCGCCCGCCGCGCCGTCCAGGCGTGGGCGCAGGCGATCGACGGCCCCGACAACGCGCTGGACGCGATCGCGACCCCCAGCGCCAAGCGCGAACTGCTCTACGCCGGGGACACGAGCGGCGCCATGCGGATGGTCGTCCGCGGCCCGACGGTCAACCGCCTGCGGATCGTCGGACTCGACGCGACCCCCGAGCCGCCGACGATGATCATCGAGGTCGACCTCACCGGACGCCGGTATCTGGAGAACCGTGACACGGCGGCGGTCGTCGCCGGCAGCCGCACCCGCAAGACGAGCTTCACCGAACGCTGGACGCTCAGCCTCACCGACGACGAGCACCAGCCCTGGAGGATCACCGCGGTGTCCTCCCCCGTCGGCCTCGCCTGAGCGCGAGGGCCCCGACCCCCGGAGCGACGGCGATGCTGCTGCGCGTCGTGCTGCTGGTGGTGACGATCGCGGCCGTCGTGTTCGTCGCGGTCGAGACGGTGAGCGACATCGTCCACAACGGCGTCAGCTGGCTGGACATCGTCGCCCTGCTCGTCGCGCTGCTGTTCGCAACCGGCATCTGCGGGGCGCTCTGGGAGTCGATCCGGCGAGGCGTCTGACCGACGCGGGTCCGCCCGCGACGCGGGTCCGCGGCCCGCGTGGGGCCGCGGACCGGCGCCCCGGTCAGCTGCCGACGGCGAGACCGAGCAGGCGGTCGGCCTTGGCGATGAGCTTCTGCCCCGCCGCGTCGAGCTTGTCGGCCTGCTTGATGAGCGGCGGGGCCTGTGATGCGTTGCCGTCACTCACGTCGCGCAGCGCCCGGGCGAGGGTGCGGAAGCCCGTCGCGAGCTTCCGGACACCGGTCGACCAATCGCCACGCGCCAGTCGCTGGCTGGCGGAGTCGGCCGTCGAGTTGGCGACGACGGTTGCGGCGTGGCTGAACTTCGCCGCGAGCGTCTCAAACGGCTTGATCAGCTTCTTGGCGTTGCCGGGCTTGGCCGCGTTGATGCCCTGCAGCTTCTTCAGCGCCCCGCTCGCGCTCACCGCCTGGTCCTGGCTGCGGATCGCCGCGGTCACCGACTCACTCGCGCTCGCCGAGCCCGTCGAGACGGCGAGCGTCGCGCACATCGCCACCAACGGCACCATCGCCACGATGAACCTACGCACTCTCAGCATCCTGCCCTCCATTGGTCGTGAGCGACAACCTTGGCGTTGCCGGCCTGACAAGCGTGTCCGGAAAGCGACCCCGGCGGCGACCGGCACGCATCGTGGGCAAGCGTATCCGCTGCGCGGCTTTTCAGGCCGGTCAGGCGCGCAGCGGGGGCTCCGAGCGATCAAAGCGCCCGAAGGACCACAGGTCGGCGACCCGCGCCTCGATGTCGGCGGGGGTGACCGCCTGCAGCGCCTCGGTGCCGAAGCGCTGCACCGTGTGCGACGCCAGCGACGTCCCGTAGGCCATCGCGTTGCGCAGCACGTTGTCGTCGAAGCGGCCGCCCGCCTGGGTGGCGAGGTAGCCGACGAAGCCCCCTGCGAAGGTGTCGCCCGCACCGGTCGGGTCCACGACGGTCTCCAGCGGATAGGCGGGCATCGAGAAGTAGCCGTCGGCGGTGACGAGCGTCGCCCCGTTGCCGCCCTGCTTGGCGACGACCACCGACGGGGCGGATGGACCCCGGCTCAGGATCTCCCGGGCCGCCGTGTAGAGGCTCGGCTTGCCGGTGAGATCCCGCAGCTCCTCGTCGTTGAGGATCAGGCAGTCGACCTTGGCGATGATCTCCAGCAGCTCATCGCGGGCGATGTCGATCCACAGATTCATCGAGTCCAGGGCGACGAACTCGGCGCGCCGGCACTGCTCACGGACCTGTAGCTGCAGGCCGGGCTGGATGTTGGCCAGGAACAGGACCTCCGCGTCACGTGAGACCTGCGAGAGCTTGGGCTCGAACTGCTCGAACACCCCGAGCTGCGTGTCGAGCGTGTCCCGGCCGTCCATGTTGTCGTGGTAGCGGCCCTTCCAGAAGAACGACTTGCCGCCGGCGACGTGCTCGACGTCGTCGACGTTGGCGCCGCGCGTGCGCAGCACCGCCATCTCCGCGTCACCGAAATCGTCGCCGACCGGCCCGACCAGGTTCACCTGGTCGAACATCGAGGCGGCGAGGGAGAAGTACGTCGCGGCGCCGCCGAGCATGCGCTCGCGCTTCCCGAACGGGGTCTCGACGGCATCGAAGGCGATGGATCCGACAACGGTGATGCTCACGGCGGCGCAGCTTACGACACCCGCGGACGACGGGCGTCCGCTGCCGGGCCCCCGGCGCCGGCTGACATCATCTGCGCGATGACGCTGCGCGTGAAGCCGACCGTCGGGGCGGAGGTGCTCATCGACCACCTCGGGGTCGTCCAGCGCGGCGTCGTGTCGGGGGTGGACGCCGACGGCCGCTCGGTGCAGGTGGCGACCGAGGACGAGCAGCTGCAGACGTTCACGCTCAACCGCGCGACCGCGCGATTCACCCGGGACGGCGAGCTCACCGGGCCGCGGCTGCGCTTCGTGCAGCGCGACTGAGGCCGTCGCCGATGTTCGACTTCATCCGACACCACGTCTCGAGCTCGCCGCTCACCTATCTGCTCATCGTCGGCGTCTGCGCGGGCGATGCGGTGCTCCCGCTGTTCCCCGCCGAGGCGGTCGTCATCACCGGCTCGGTGCTTGCGGCCAACGGCCGGCTGAACATCCTGCTCGTGGTGGTCGCGGCGAGTGTCGGCGCGGTCATCGGTGACAACAGCGCCTACGCGATCGGCCGCAGCGGCCTGCGCCGGGTCGCCGACCGAGTGCTCGCCTCCGAGCGCCACGCCACACGGACCGCCTGGGCCCGTGAGCAGCTGCGCAACGGCGCCTGGATCATCATCGTCGCCCGCTTCATCCCCGGCGGACGCACCGCGACCACGTACGTCGCGGGGACGCTGGAGATGGTCTGGCGGCGCCGCTTCCTGCCCGCGGACACCGCCGCGGGGGTGATCTGGTCGGTGTACGCGGCGGCGCTGGGCTATTTCGGCGGGGCGGCGTTTGAGAACAACCTGTGGGCGCCGCTGCTGATCGCGACCGGCGCGAGCCTGATCGTCGCCGCCGCGGGCGAGCTCGTCCGCCGGCGCCTGGCGCGACGTCGGACCTCCGAGCGCGGGAGCTGACCGCCATAGGCGCACTAGTCCGTGTGAATGCCGGCGAGCAGTCCTCCGTCGTGCTCGACGAGCAGCGCGACCGCCTGCGTGCGAGTCCGGGCCCCGAGCTTGCGCGCTGCGTTGCGCACATGGGTGCGGACCGTCTCCGCCGACAGGAAGAGCTCCCCGGCGATCTCCGAGCCACTGCGGCCGGTGGCGAGCAGGCCGAGGATCTCACGCTCGCGTGGGCTGAGCAGGGCGATCCCCCGTCGCACCGGCCGGGCGCCGCGGTCGGGAAGCCGGCGGACGACCTCGGGGTCGAGGAAGCGAGCCCCGCCGGCGACCGCCCCCACCGCCTCCAGCAGCGTCGCCGGCGGCGAGGACTTGAGCACGAGGCCCGGCACCCCGGCGGCAACGGCCGCGGCGAGCGCGCCATCGTCACGTCCGGCGTACACGACCACCGGCAGCGCGGGCCGCTCGGCGATGAGCGCGGAGACCAGCGGCGCGCTCGGCGCGCCTTCGAGCACTGACTCGACGAGGGCGACGTCGAAGCGTCGCTGCATGAGGATCCACGCCGCCTCGGCGGCACTCGCACCCAGGCCGGCGATGCGCAGGCCGGCATCGCGCAACAGGAGCTCGACGCCACGTCGCACGACGAGCTGATCGTCGACGATCACGATCTCGGTGGGCGCTGGAGTCATTCGGCTGACCATCATGCCATCCGAAAAGATGACCGTCTACCTCATTTTGGGGATGGTCCATTCGGACTAGTCAGTCGAAGAGGCCCTGGGCGCTTCAAACGGGAGCCCCCGCGAGACCCGCAACCGGGTGAGCACCAGTCGCTCGCGGCCAGTGATGAACGTGAGATCGGATCGATATGGGTGAGATGGCAGTCAGGGAACGCAGCAGCCGGCTGTCGGCGCAGGACGCGCTCACGCTCTGGACCGACTACCGGCGCACCGGCGACCCGGCCCTGCGCGACCGCCTCGTGCTCACGTTCGCACCGATGGTGAAGTACATCGTCTACCGCAAGGTGCGTGAGATGCCGGCTCGCTGCGAGGTGGAGGACTTCATCTCGTGCGGCCTGGAGGCCCTGATCCGCTCGATCGACCGCTATGAC
>CAZZWJ010000101.1:0-8827 GCA_964657875.1 uncultured Solirubrobacteraceae bacterium | reverse complement strand
AGCGGCTGGGGCGACCGGGGCAGCAGGAGCGCCGGCGCCGTCGATCTACGCAACGGTATACGCGAATGCGTCCGCCGCCGGCGAGCAGCCGGGACCCGAGAACGGCTTGACGGTCCAGAACGTCGGGACCGGCGAATACACGGTCACCATCACCGATCCCGTCTGTTCACGTGGAGCGAATGTTCCAACCGTCACCCCGGCCGCTGCCTACCTAAGCGATGGGCCGTTCGCTCCCGCAGGCGCCGTGCCCGTCGCCTACATCTCAGCGGAGAACACCCTCACCCAGTTCACGATCCAGACCGGCTTCATCTCCGGCGGGACGTTCACCGCCGACGGGTTGAATTGGGACATCCAGGACACCTGCATGGTCGGCAGCAACCAGGCACGGCGCCCGTGAGCCGACGGATGCGTAACGGGGTCATCACGCTCGTCGGAGTGATGGTTGCCCTGGCGCTGCTTACCGACGTGGCTCGTGCCAATACCTATCGGGTGTACTTCTCAAACGGCACCGGCTGTGGGATGTTCACGGCGAGCGCGACTCCGGGCTACAACCGGCTGGTCTGCGGTGATTCGGAGCTGACGATCACCGGCGGCGGCGTCGCGGGGAACCCGGCGGCAGGGAGCGAGGAGAACATCTCGACGACCGCCCCACCCGGAATCTCGATTGTTCAGGCGACGACCGACTTCTCGGAGTCGCAGTTCGGCACCAGCGGCTGGGGCTCGGGCGACTTCTACGCCGGCGGAGGCAGCTCGTGGACCCCGGGGACGAGTCTGAGCCCGTTCACCGACTCGAACATCGACTCCGAGGAGTGGGCCTTTCAGCTGGAGTGCAGCTCGGGCGACTGCACGCAGGGCACCCCAGCTGATGTCACCGTCAACAACATCGCGTTCACCGCGGAGGAGTCGCAGAATCCGACGGTGACCCCGGCCACCGGCAGTCTCCTCGATCAGAACGGCTACGTGTGGAACCCGGCGAACGACCCATGGTCGATCACCGCCTCGGCGAGCGATCCCTCAGGCGTCTGCAATCTGACGGCGAACGTCGACGGACAGGCGGTGGTCCTGGACAGCCAACAGCCCGATGCGAATGCGTGGCAGCAGTGCGCCAACGGGACGTGGCCCGGCTCCGTGAACACCCTTGACTACATCCCCACCAGCGGTCTGCTGCCGCTCTCCCTCGTGGCGACGGACGCCGCGCAGAACACCACGACCATCCCCAACCCAGTCGAGGTCGACAACGAACCGGTGTCGGTCTCACTCGCGACACCGAACGACCCGAACCCGACGTTGTGGGTCAACCACGCGGTGACCGTCACGTCGGCGGCGACGACAGGGCCGAGCGGGCTCACGGGAACGAACTGCACGATCGACAGCGCCAAGAGCTTCCCCTACGACTTCACCGGCTTCACGGTCGACGGCGACGGGGTGCACACGGTCTCCTGCACCGCCGCCAACAACGCCGTCGACCCCCAGGGGCAGCACAACACTGGGACGACGAGCGAGACGGTGAAGATCGACGAGCAGCCTCCGGCGGTCTCCTTCGAGCCGTTCAACCCGGCCGATCCGACCCAGCTCGTCGTCGACGCGCCGGACGGCGAGTCCGGGCTGGCCGGGGGATCGATGACCATCCAGGGACCGCACACGACGACCACCACGCCGCTGCCGACCTCCAGCGACGGCTCACACCTCTACGCGACCCTAGACGACCAGGGCCGCAACGGCACCTACACGATCGTCGCCGACGCCTGCGACAACGTCGGCAACTGCGCCACGACGTCTGAGCAGCTGCATCTGCCGCTGCGTGTCAGCTCCTCCTCGCAGCTCAGCTTCAAGCCGATCATCGTCCCGGCGGTCGTCGCGCACGAGCGGGTGCGGGTCGGCTACCGCGTGCGGACCGTCCACGGTCGCATCCGGGTCGGCTACCGCGTCAAGACGGTCGTCCGGCGCCGGCACGGGAAGCGCGTCCTCGTGCGCGTCGAGGTCGGCGGCCACGAGAAGCGGATCAGCCGTCGGGTCAAGGTCGGCGGGCACTTCCGGCGGGTGTCGATCGTGATCGGCGCCGATCGCCGCTGCGGGCGGCGGCGCGTGCGGGTCCGCCCCCACCACTGGCGGGTGATCTCGTCGTGCCGGACGTTGAAGGTGCGCGTCGACTCCCATCACCGCGGACGCTTCGGTCACGGTGTCACCGTCCACGGGTTGATCACGACCGGACAGGGCGTCCCGATCGCCAGTGCGCCGGTCCGGATCTTCACCCGGCCGGTGGACCGCGGCGGGGTCTATCACTTCGCCGCGCAGGTCACGACGAACGCCGCCGGCGTCTGGTCGGCGCGGCTGCCCGGCGGGCCGAGCCGTCAGATCCGCGCCTACTACCCGGGCACCGCGACCGTGGAGCCCGCGACCGGCCAGGCGCTGCTGTCGGTTCCGGCCCGGATCCGGTTCTCGATCTCACCGCGGGTGCTGCCGTGGTCCAAGGCGATCGTCGTCACCGGTCACCTCGCCGGTCGCTACGTGCCCCATGACGGCGTGGCGCTCCGATTCCTCGTCCACTACCCGCGCGCCAAGCAGTGGACTCCACTGCTCGCCCTGCGGACCACCGCCCACGGCGAGTTCCATTTCTCCTGGAGCTACCGGTCGGGTCGCGGCATCGCCACCTACCCGTTCAAGATCGCGACCACGGCCACCGAGACCGACTACCCCTACGCGGCCGGCTCCAGCCCGGCGTTGCGGGTCACCTTCGGGAAGCCGACCCCCCGTCACGGCCACCGCCGCCGAAGTCCTCACCGCAACCACCACCGCCGCTGAGCCGCGGCGGCCGGGCTCGCAGGAGCCGGGATGCGTGCAGCGACTGCACGCCCTCAGTCAGCCGAAGGCGGGGCAGCGAGGACGGGCTCGTCGGCCGAGACCTGGTCCTGGGCGTTGATCACGGCACCCGGCGGGGGCGGCACCGGACCGCGGAGCAGCGGGTCGTCGGTCTGCTCCATCCAGTCGTCCAGACGGCGGCGCAGGTCGGCGGCGACCGGGGCGTAGTCCGGATCGTCGACGACGTTGCGTCCCTCGCCGGGGTTGAAGAACAGGTCGTGGAGTGACTCGCGGGCGACGTGGCGTTGGGCCCAGCCACGGGCCAGGTAGGCGTCCTTGCTCAAGCTGTCGTCACAGTTGGCGAGCACCGGGTGGGGGTAGTCGTCGAAGCGGCGCACGTACTTGAAGCGCTCGGTGCGGATCGCCCGCTGGGGCTCATAGGCGGCGTGATAGGTGAGCTCTGAGAAGATCTCCGAACGCGGCGCCTGGCCCGTCTCACCCGTCATGAGCCCGACGAGCGAGCGGCCCTGCAGCCAGTCCGGTTCGTCGATGCCGGCCAGCTCGCAGATCGTGGGGAAGATGTCGATCTGGGAGACGAGCGCATCCTCGGCCAGGCCGGCCGGCAGGCCGGGGCCGCGCATGATGAGCATCACCCCGATCCCACGGTCCAGGAGGCTCGCCTTGGCGGTCGGAAACGCGAGCCCGTGGTCGGTCGTGCAGATGACCAGCGTGTTGCGGTCAAGACCGGTCTCGTGCAGGGTGTTGAGCACCGCGCCGACGCCGTGATCCAGTGATCGGGCACTCGCCTTGTACGCGGCCACGTCCTGACGGATCTCGGGCACGTCGGGCAGAAACGGCGGCGGGAGTGAGTAGACGCGGTCGCGCACCGAGCTGGGCGCGAAGAAGCTGCGGTGGGTCTCAAAGAACCCGACCGACATGAAGAACGGCTGGGGCAGGTCGCCGCCGAGCGCGGCGATCGCCGCCGGGGCCACCGAGTTGACGGTCGTGTTCTCGACGCGGTGCACGACGTCGTAGCCGAGGATGTCGACATCGGTGGAGACGTGCTGTTCGCCGATCAGCTCGGTGTGATAGCCGGCGTTACCGAGCGTGTGGACGATGTGCTGGTCATAGTCGTTGAGCGAGAAGCCGCGATGGGCGAGGCCCATCATCCCGTTGTTGTGGCAGTAGCTGCCGGTGAGCAGCGCCGCCCGGGACCCCGAGCAGGACGGCGCGGCACAGAACGCGTTGCGGAACATCACGCCCTGGTCGGCGAGCCACTGGATGTTCGGCGTCGGGACCGCGTTGCCGTAGGGCTGCACGTAGCGACCGGTGTCGTGGGAGTTGAGGTAGAGGATGTTCGGCGGCGACATCAGCGCGAGACGACGTTAGTGCGACGACGGGGTGGCAGAGCGCGCGGTCACCGGCCCGCGCTCGGCCCGGTCGCTTTCATATCGACGCGCCCACGCCTCGGAGAGCTCGTCGGCCTGGCGCGACATCGGCGCCTCCAGGCGCCAGTCGGCCGGGGCCGAGACGCCGATGTGGTCAAGCGCGGCCCGCACCGTCGCCGGCGGGTCGCGCGTGAGGTCGTCCTCGTAGCTCACCGCCAGAGGCGTGATGCCGTAGCGCGAGAAGTGTTCGCGCCAGCCCGCGTCATCGGATTCAAAGCGCCTGACGAGGTGGTCGATGCCCTCATAGCGGTACTGCAGCTCCCCGCTCGGGCCGCCCCCGGCCCCGCTCGAGCCACCCCCCTCCCCACCGCGCCAGCTGCGATTCTGCAGCGCCTTCCACAAGCTGACGGCCTGTCCGACCTTGTCGCGCCGGGACACCCAGATGTACGCCGGATCCGCGAACAGCGCGCGCAGCAGCTCACCCTCGTCGAGGCCCGCGAACTCGGGCAGAGCGCCGGCCAGGGCCTGCAGCTCCGGCAGCTGGTTGAACATCAGCTTGGCCCCGAAGACGCCGTTGGGGGTCGTCCCGGCCGAGAACGTGCGCTTTAGGTGATCGCGGTAGTCCTCGATCCCGGCCAGCGACGAGTACGCGGGCGCGACCGGCGGCGCCGGGTCGTCGCGGATGCCGACGCCGGTGCGCGGCAGACCGTCGAGGAAGTCGCCGGGGTGCGGTGGCGCGCCCGTGTCGCGCTGGGCCTCGAAGTACTCCTCCGGGCGCCCCGCAACCCCCGTGCCCTTCAGGAGCTCACACAGCAGGGTGCTCCCGCTGCGCTGGGTCGCGCACACGAGATAACCCCGCCGCGTCGGGTCAGCCGACACGGGTCCGCTCCAGCGCGGCGAGGATCTCGGCCACCGCCTCCCCCACGCCCACCTGCGCGGTATCGACGTGGATCTCCGGGTCGATCGGCGGCTCATAGGGGGAGTCGACACCCGTGAGTCCCTTCACCTCACCGGCCCTCGCCTTCGCATACAGGCCCTTGGGATCGCGCCGCGCGCACTCCTCGACGTCGGTGTCGACGTGAACCTCGAGAAACGGCAGTCCGGCGGCGTCGTGCAGCTGGCGGGGCACCTCGCGATCCGAGCGCAGTGGCGAGACGAGCGAGACGACCGCGACGACGCCCGCGTCGGCCATCAGGCGCGCCACCTGTCCCACGCGGCGGACGTTCTCGGCGCGGTCCCCGGGCGCGAACCCGAGGTCGTCGGACAGCCCGTGGCGGATGTTGTCCCCGTCGAGCAGGTAGGCGGCCTGACCGGCGGCGACGAGCTGGCGCTCCACGGCGACGGCGATCGTCGACTTGCCCGACGCCGGCAGGCCGGTGAGCCACACGGTGGCCCCGGCCTGGCTCAGCGAGCGCCAGCGGTCCTCGCGGTCAAGCGCCGAGGGGTGCCAGGTGACGTCGCGCCGGCCCTCGGTCACGGGTGTGACCTCCCGGGCCTCGCGGATGATGCCCGCGCCGACGGTGTCGTTGGAGTGCTCGTCGATGAGGATGAAGGCGCCGGTGACGCCGTTTCGGCGGTAGGGGTCGGCGAGGACGGGTGAGCTCGTGCGCAGGCTCACCCGCCCGATGTCGTTGAGCCCCAGCGAGCTCGGGTCGGCGAGGATCTCCAGCGTGTCGGGGTCCCAGCGGTCGTTGATCGCCTGCACGGTGGCGCGCACGGTGCGGGTGGCGTGCTTGAGCGCATACCGACGGCCGGGCGCCAGCGGCTGCTCGGTCATCCAGCAGATCGTCGTGTCGAGCTCCCGGGCGGCCGGCGGCCGGTTGTCGACCGCGGCGAGCAGGTCGCCGCGGCCGATGTCGAGGTCATCGGCGACCGACACGCCGACCGACATCGGCGGAACCGCCTCGTCGCGGGCGGGGTCGAGCGTCTCCAGGGCGGTGATCGTCGTCCGGGCTCCCGACGGGACGACCACGACCTCGTCGCCGACGCGCAGGGTGCCCGCCGCCAGCTGGCCGGTGTACACGCGCCGGCCCCCGTTGCGCGGGCGCGCCACCCACTGGATCGGCAGCCGCAGATGCGACTCGTCGGTGTCACGGCCGGCGTTCACATCGACGGTCTCGAGGATCTCCAGCAGCGGGTCCCCCTCATACCAGGGCGTGTGCGGCGAGCGCTCGACGACGTTGTCGCCATCCCGAGCGCTGATCGGGACCAGCCGCGGCTCGGGCAACCCGAGGTTGGCGGCCAGGTCACGGACCTCGGCGGCGACCTCGTCGTAGCGCTCGCGTGAGAACCCGACGAGATCCATCTTGTTGAGCGCGACGACGACATGGGGGATGCGCAGCAGCGCCGAGATCTGGGCGTGGCGCCGCGTCTGGGTGATGACGCCGGCCCGCACGTCGACGAGCACGAGCGCGAGGTCCGCCGTCGAGGCGCCGGTGAACATGTTGCGCGTATAGCTCTCGTGGCCGGGGGTGTCGGCGAGGATGAAGTTGCGCCGCGGGGTGGCGAAGTACCGGTAGGCGACGTCGATCGTGATGCCCTGCTCGCGCTCGGCCCGCAGCCCGTCGGTGAGGGCGGCCAGATCGGGCGTCCCGTCGCTGTCGTGGGAGAGCGACTCCAGCTGATCGGAGAGCAGCAGCTTGGTGTCGAGCAGCAGCCGGCCGATCAGCGTCGACTTCCCATCGTCGACCGACCCCGCGGTGGCGATCCGCAGCAGCTCTCGTGAATCGGGGTCGGCCATCTAGAAGTAGCCCTCCCGCTTGCGATCCTCCATCGCCGCCTGCGAGGTCCGGTCATCGGCGCGCGTCTCGCCGCGCTCGGAGATCCGCGAGCTCTTGACCTCTTCGATCACGGAGGCGACGTCCGACGCGTCGGAGCGCACCGCGCCGGTCACGGTGAGATCCCCCACCGTCCGGTAGCGGACCCGCAGACGCTCGACGGTCTCCCCCGCCTGGGGGGTGATGAGCGGGGAGACCGCGAGCAGCATGCCGTCGCGCGAGACGACCTCGCGCTCGTGGGAGAAGTAGATCTCGGGCAGCTCGAGGTCCTCGAGCGCGACGTAGCGCCACACGTCGAGCTCGGTGAAGTTGCTCATCGGGAAGACGCGGATCTGCTCCCCGCGCCGGATCCGCCCGTTGTACAGCGACCACGGCTCGGGGCGCTGCGCCTGGGGCTCCCATTGGCCGAACTCGTCGCGGAAGGAGAAGACGCGCTCCTTGGCCCGCGCCCGTTCCTCGTCGCGGCGCCCGCCGCCGAACGCGGCGTCGAAGCGGTGGGTCTCCAGCGCGTCGAGCAGGGTCCGGGTCTGCAGCTGGTTGCGCGAGGCGGTCGGGCTGACCTCCTGCGAGCGGCCACGGTCGATCGACTCCTGTACCGAGGCGACGATCAGCTCGTGGCCGGCGTCGCGGATGCGCCGGTCGCGGAACGCGATGACCTCGGGGAAGTTGTGGCCGGTGTCGACGTGCAGGATCGGGAACGGAAGCGCCGGGCTCCCGCCCACTCCGAGCGCCTTCTCGGCGAGGCGCAGCAGCACGATCGAGTCCTTGCCGCCGCTGAACAGCAGCACGGGGCGCTCGAGCTCGGCCACGACCTCCCGGATCACGTGGACGGCCTCCGCCTCCAGGACGCGCAGCTGGTCGACCGGGGTCGAGGTCATCACGGGCGGCCTCGGCGCTGCACGCAGGTCAATATAAGCGATTCAGTTGACTTGATCCACAACGGGGTCGGCGTCCCAGCCGGCGCGGCACCTGTGCGAACATCATGGGTCCGTGCCCCTGTTCGGAAAACGGCCCGCCGGTCCGACTGACGCTGAGCGTGAGGCCGCCGAGGTCGACCTGGAGCGAATCCGCGGCGGCGGGATCCCGCTCGGCGCCGAGCAGCGGCTGCGCACGGTCGCCGCGGCGGACGAGTTCGTCTTCAGCAGCGACTTGAGCGCCAAGGAGTACGCCCTCGCGCAGGCGTCGGGGCTGACGCCGGTCGCTCAGGTGATGGGCTCCTCGGTGGTCCAGCACGGCTGGCAGAACTATTCGTGGGCGGGATTCGGCGGCGGGATCCAGGAGATGCGGTCGTTCTCCGAGCCCTGGAACCTCTCGCGCGAGCGCTCCTTCGAACGGCTGCGCCAGGAGGCCCAGTTCGCCGGCGCCGACGCGGTGATCGGGATCGAGATGACGACGAAGGGGTTCCTCGAGCCCTCCAACGTCGAGCTCGTCGTGTTCGGCACCGCCGTCCGGGAGACGACGCTCACCCGCGACCGCCGGGATCGCAGCGGCCCGCGGCTGTGCGCGCTCTCCGGCCAGGACGTCGACAAGCTGCGGCGCATCGGCGCCGAGACCCGCGGCGTCGTCGGCCACACCGCGGTCGTGTGCGTCGGGCTGAGCCCGTGGGCCAACCGGCAGATGGGGTCCTGGTGGGGAAATCAGGAGATGACCGAGATCACCGAGGCCGTCTACGCCGCCCGGAACCTGGTGATGCGCGAGGTCCGTCGTCAGGGCACCGAGCTCGGCGCCAACGACATGGTCATCTCCTCGCTCACCCATGACATCGCCCACCGTGAATATGAGTCGATGGGGTACGCCAACCACTTCTTCATCGTCTCGATGCACGTGCTCGCCACCGCGGTGGCCCTCGGCGGAGTGCAGCTC
>CAZZWJ010000100.1:0-8827 GCA_964657875.1 uncultured Solirubrobacteraceae bacterium | reverse complement strand
GGCGGCGTCGGCGGGCAGCGGCCCGGCCGCCGACAACTTGCCGTTGGCGCTGACCCCGGGATCGACGAAGCCCAGGCTCACCGCGTTTGACTGCGAGTTGTAGAGCCACACCTCATAGGAGTTGTGTTTGGTGTTCGCCGGCATGTTCTGACCGACGATCGCGACCTCGCGCTGGCTCCCCTCCTGCAGGACGTCGGCGATCGCCGCCGCCTTGCTGCCGGCGGATGCGGCGGCCAGGTTGATCTGGGTGATGACCTTCGCCCCCGAGGTGGTCGCGGTCGTGCTTGTGGAGACCGTGCCCGACGAGGTCTGGGTGGCGCTCGCCGGGTTGGTCTGGGTGACGTGCGCGGACGCGGTGACGGTGTGGGAGTTGTGGTGGCGGACGACGACGAAGATCACCACGGCGATCACGATCACCGAGACCGCGATCACGACCATGCCGCCCCGGCGTGAGCTGCGCACCTTCTCCGCCTCGTCGGCGGCCGCGGTGGCGCGTCGCTGCGCGCGTGAGGGCTTGGCGGGCTTGGGGTTCTCGGGGCGTTTGGCGGCCCGTCCACCGCGCCGCCCGCGCGCGGCCGCCTGCGCCGGCGCCGGCTCACTGTCGGCGGCTGCGGCTCCGAGGGCCACCGCGGCCGGGCCAGGGCCGGACGCCGATGGGGTCTCGGCGGCCGGCGACGCGCCGGATGTGGCCTGCGGGGCGGGGGAGGGCTCCGACCCGGCCGGGGCCGGTACCGGGGCGGGGCCGGTGTCCGTGGGGATCTCGGGCAGCGGGTCGGGCGACAGCGAGGCGAGCTCGGCGGACAGCACGTGCGCCCAGCCCCGCTCGGCGGCCGAGTGGGCGAGCAGCTCCTGGACCCCCGGGACATCGTGGGCGGGGAGCTGACCGAGCAGGTAGTCGCAGATCAGCTGCCGGTTGCCCTCGGGCACGCTCGTCGGGGGTCCGAGCGCGTCGGTCGCGGCGCGGGCACGCTCGCGGACGGCGTCGGGATTGATCGAGAGCAGCCGCGCGATCTCGTCGTAGCTGCGCCCACGACCGAGGACGAGCTGCAGCACCGCGCGCTGATCGCCCGGGAGGGAATCGATGGCCGCCATCGCGGAAAGCCTAGATGAGCGACCGGCGCCCCGCCTGCACCACCGGTCGGTGTGCACGGGGATCAGGTCGCTAATGTGGCCGCCGCGATGGAGTTCTCGACCCCCCAGCAGGCCATCGACGGGTTCGACGCTCTCTACGGGCTCACGATCACCGAGGTCTCACCGGAGCTGATGCGCGGCGAGGTCCCCGTCCGCGACGAGGTGCGCCAGCCGGCGGGCCTCGTGCACGGCGGCGTGTACGCGTCGATCGCCGAGTCGCTGGCCTCGGTCGGCACGTGGCTGGCGGTCCGTGACGACGGGCAGGTGGCGATGGGACTGTCGAACCTCACGAGCTTCATGCGACCGATCACCGAGGGCACGATCCACGCGGTCGCCCGGGTCCGTCATCGCGGTCGCACGACCTGGGTGTGGGAGGTCGAGATGCTCGATGACCTCCAGCGACCGTGTGTGCTCTCGCGCGTCACGGTCGCGGTTCGCGACGCCCCCTGAGAACCCGGTCAGCCGCCGGTCAGTTGCGCCCGACCACGGTGCCGGCTCGCGCGCCGGCACCCCGGCCGATCCAGCGGTTGGCGAACGCGCGCAGGCTGCCCGCCTCGTCGCTGGACAGCTTCCGCGTCCAGGCGAGCGCCGTGATCTGCGACAGCCCGGCCCGGCGGGCGAGGATGACCGTCTGCCCGGCGGCGGCGAGTCCGGGCGTGAAGTGGGGAGCGACGTCGTCGGCCACCGCCGCCAGCCCCCGGGGGGGGCGGGCGCTTGAGTACAGGAAGACGATGTCGCCCAGTGACAGCGCCTGCAGCAGCTGATCGTCGCTCACCAACGCCCCGTCGCGGTGGATCGCGACAGGCCGGTGCGGGCCGCTGGTCGGCGGGACCGAGTCATAGACCGGCCGCGGGCTGCCCGCCTTCAGCAGCCGGTCGCCCTGGTCGCGGTAGGCGGTGCCCGGGGCCGACACGCCCGTCGTCACCGACAGGCCGGGGTTGTCACGTCCGCCGGCCAGGCCCCCGGAGAGCAGCGCGATCACGCCGATGGCGATGGCGAGGGCGGCGACGATGATCCCCCCGCGCTCAAGCCATCGACCGATCCTCACGTCAACCGCGGGTACGGGCGCGGGTCCGGCTACGGCGCTTGGCGTCGCGCGGGGTCACGCCGGCCGCCGCAACGAGCTCGGCGAGCGAGACCCGGAGATCGTCGGCGAGGTCCTCGAGGTCGGTCACCGTGTCGTAGTCGGCGCCCAGGCCGAAGCACATCTGGCCGTCGTAGCTCATGATCGCGATCCCGAGCGCCTGGTTTGAGGCCAGCGGCACCATCGGGTAGATCGCCTGCATCCGCCGGCCGAGCATGTACAGCGCGAACTGGGGGCCCGGCACGTTGGTGATGACGAGGTTGAACATCCGCTGACGCGCCTGCAGACGGGCCGCCTGGGCCATGATCGTCGGCGGCGCGAACCCGGTGAGCTCGGTGAGCACCTGAGCGCCGATCGCCTGTGCGGAGTCCTTGACGCCGTCCATCTCCCGGCTGATCCGCAACAACCGCTCGACGGGATCCGCGACCCCGACCGGCAGCGCCGACCACATCGCCGCGACCTTGTTGCCCAGCGCGCCGCGGTCGAACTCCGACCGCACCGACATCGGCACCATCGCCCGCAGCACGAGATCCTCCTCGAGCTCTCCGTGGCGCTCCAGGTACCGGCCCAGCGCCCCCGCCACGACCGCCAGGACGACATCGTTGACCGTGCCTCCGAGCGCGTTCTTGACCGCTTTGAAGTCGGCGAGGTCGCCGCTGGCCCAGGCGAAGCGGCGATGGGGGCCGATTCGGACGTTGAACGGACTCGGGGGCGCCGACTGGGAGACCTGCGCGACCGCGCCGAGACCGGCCGCGGCGTGCACGAGGCCCTCCAGGACGCGCTCGGGACCGCGGAGCGCCGCCCGGGCTCCACGCAGGATCTCCGCCGGGACCGTCGCGCGCTCGAGCAGCGCATCGGCGAGCAGCTGCACCCCGGTCGGCAGCGGCCGGGGGATCCACTCGGGAATCGGGCCTGCGGGGCTCGGATCGGGGGCGGTGTCGAACAGCACCGAGACGATGTCGACGCCCGAGATCCCGTCGACGAGCGCGTGGTGGGTCTTGGACAGCAGCGCGAAGCGGTCCTCCGACAGTCCCTCCACCAGCCACAGCTCCCACAGCGGCCGGGAGCGATCCAGGGGCTGGGAGAACACGCGGCCGCACAGCCGTCGCAGCTGGGATTCATCGCCCGGGTCGGGCAGCGCCGTGTGGCGGACGTGGAAGGCGACGTTGAAGTGGGGGTCGTCGACCCAGGTCGGCCGGCCCTGGGAGAAGGGGACGAACGCGAGCCGCTGGCGGTAGCGGGGCACGAGGTGCAGCCGCGAGACGATCTGCGCCACGAGATCGTCGTAGGCGGGTGCGGGCCCGTCGCAGATGATCGCGGCGGCGACGTGCATGTGCGCGGCACCGTGCTCGAGGTGCAGGAACGATGCGTCGAGTCCGGTGAGCCGGTCGGTGGATGCCATGGCGACCATTCTGTCAGTCTTGACGGCGACGGGGCGCGCGGACGAAAAGCCCTGTGTGATGACGCTCACGAACGCTCAGGTGGGGGCCTGCCAGCCTCCGGGCGTTTCCAAATATCGACCTGCCGAGTCGTTCTCGCTCCGTGCGAGGACGAGCGGGGGACCCACTGCCGAGCTTCTGTCCGCAACCCGCGGGCGCACTCGGCCGGGGCGAATCGGGCGCCTGACCCTCAGTCAGCCGCGTTCGTAGCGACCACTTCAGAGAGTGCCTGACCGGGCGCTTCGGGGTGCCCGCGAGCCCGACAGCTAACCACGTAGGCATTGGGGTCGACGACGAAGGAGGACCTCCATGAGGCCCAGTTTCCGCCTGCGCAGATTACGCACGGCCCACATGACGATCGCTGTTCTGATGCTCGCCGCGCCGGCTTCGGCGTTGGCCCTGACCACCACCTCAACCTCAACGACGGCGCTCACTCCGCGCCACCTCACCACCCTGCCGATCACCGTACGTCCCCGGCAGATCGCCCTCGGGCGCTCGGTGCTGATCGACGGCCGGATCCGCGCCACCCAGGCCGGAGACACGGTCGAGCTCGAGTCGGCGTGGAGCAACCACAGCCACTGGCGCCACCTCGCCACCACCCGCGTCGGACGCCACGGGGGATGGGCGCTGCGCGCTCACCTGCGGGAGTCCGCACAGGTGCGAGCGGTCGAGGTGACCGAACGCCCCCGCGGCATCCGCGGCTCCCAGAGCGCCAAGGTACTCACCTCCAACGCGCTCGTGGCGCGCCGGGCGACCGCGATCTCACACGTGATCGCCGTCCGGGTGCAGGCGCGGGTCCAGGTCACGGCGCAGGAGCGCAGCGTCATCTCCGGCGCCGCCGCCACCGTCTCCGGGGCCGTGCTGCCCGCGAGAGCCGGCCGCGTCGTCGCCCTCCAGGTCCATGCGGGACATGACTGGCAGACCCTCGGGCATGCGAGCACTGGCGCGCACGGTCACTTCGCGGTCCACGCCGCGGCGCCGGCCGGCTCCCAGCGCGGCCTGCGGGTCGTGTTCGCCGGGGATCATCGCAACGCCCGGGCGACCGGCGGGGCGGGCACGCTCACCCTCTACAGCCCCGTCCTGGTCTCCTGGTATGACGACGCGGGCTCGACCGCCTGCGGCTTCCACGCCGGAAACGGCGTCGCCAGCCGGACGCTGCCGTGCGGCACCAAGGTCCATTTCCGCAGCGGGAGCCGTTCGGTCACCGCGGTCGTCGATGACCGTGGCCCCTACGTCTACAGCCGCGAGTTCGACCTCAATCAGAACACGGCGGCCGCGCTGGGCTTCAACGGCGTCGGCACCGTCGAGGCGAACATCGGCTGACGCTCGGGGCAGGCACCCCCCGGTTTCGGGGGGCCGACCAGCCACGGTGGGCCGTCTGGGGCCCGGCCTACCGTGGGTGGTCGATGTCTGCGTCCGCTTCGCGCACGATCGCCCACCTCGACATGGACGCGTTCTACGTGTCCGTGGAGCTGCGCCGGCGCCCTGAGCTGCGTGGGCGCCCGGTGATCGTCGCCGGCACCGGTCCCCGGGCGGTGGTCACCACGGCCTCCTACGAGGCCCGGCGCTTCGGTGTCGGCTCGGCGATGCCGGCCGCCCGGGCGCGGCGGCTGTGCCCCGACGGCATCTACCTGCCACCGGACTTCCCCTACTACCGGACGGCATCCGCCGAGGTCATGGAGCTCGTGCGCGTCAGCGCGCCGGCGATGGAGCTGATCGGCCTCGACGAGGCCTACCTGGATCTGTCCGGGATGCGGTCACCCGAAGCCCGGATGCGGACGCTCGCGCAGACGATCGAGGCCGGCACCGGGCTGGTGTGCTCGATCGGGATCGGCCCCAACAAGCTCGTGGCCAAGGTCGCCTCCGACGCCGAGAAGCCGCGCGGGTTCGTGGTGCTCACGCGCGAGCAGGCGGTCGCCCGCTTCGCCTCGGCGCCTCCCGGCCTGATCCCCGGCATCGGCCCCAAGACCGCCGAGCGCCTGCGCGTCGATGGGCTGGACACCCTCGGCAAGCTCGCCGCCGCCGACCCCGCGGCGCTGGCGGCGCGGTTCGGTCCCCGGCTCGGCGCCGCCCTCGCGGCGCGGGCGCGCTTTGAGGATGCGGCGCCGGTCACCCAGCAGCGCAAGGTCGTCTCGGAGTCCCGGGAGACCACGTTTGACCGCGACATCCGGGATCCCGCCGAGCTGCAGGCGGTGCTGCGCGGCCTCGTGGACCGGCTGTGTGAGGGGCTGGTCGCCAAGCGCCGCCGGGGACGGACGATCGGGATCAAGGTCCGCCTCGACGACTTCTCCACCCACACCCGTGCGCGGACGCTCGCCCAGCCGATCTGTGAGCCCGAACGCGTGGCGCCGGTCGCGCTGGACCTTCTCGCCCGCTTCGCCGCGCCGCGACCGGTGCGGCTGCTCGGCGTCCGGATCGCCGGTCTGGAGCAGGGAGGGGAGACGGCCGACGCCGCGGGCGATCAGCTCGCGCTCGCGGTGTGAGCCGCGGGCGGGGCGGGCGCCGGCGGACGCTCAGTACAGCGCGGAGGCCAGCCGGCGGCGTGACTGACGGGCGAGCTCGGAGTCGGCCCCGAGATCGTCGAGGATGCCGACGATGACGCGGCGCACGTCGTCCTTGGCCCCGTTCGCGCCCGGGAGCGCCGCCAGCAGCAGATCCAGCGCCCGCTCGACATCGCCGTCGTCGAGGGCCGTGAACGCGACGTCGAGATCGGCGGGGCGCTCTGCGTCGCCGCGCTGCAGCGCGATCCGCGCGAGCAGACCGTCGGCGGCGAAGGAGCCCGGCACCTCGCGGGCGAGCGCGAGCGCGCCGTCGGCGTCCCCGCGGGCGAGGGCGAGCTTGGCCAGGGGAACCGCGGCGTCAGCCCGCGAGGGCTCCAGGGCGTTGGCCTCGCGCAACGACGCCTCGTCGCCGAGCGCGACCAGCGCGTCGGCGCGGGAGGGCAGCAGCCCGTCCAGGAACGTGTCAACGGCGGCGGCCGGCTGGGCACCGATGAACTCGGCGACCATCTCACCACCCTTGAATGCCTTCACCGCGGGGATCGACTGGATCCCATACGTGCGCGCCGCGCCCGGGTTGGCGTCGACGTCGAGCTTGGCGAGCTCGACCGCGCCGTTGCGAGCGGCGACCGCCTTCTCGATCACGGGGCCGAGCTGGCGGCAGGGACCGCACCACTCCGCCCAGAAGTCGACGATCACCGGGACCGTCTGAGAGCGCTCGATGACTGCGGTCTGAAAAGTCGCGTCGGTGACGTCCATGACCTCGATGCTAGCCACGGGCGAGGATCCGCTAGACAGGTGCGGATGTCCGAATACGTCATTGAAAGCGACGGCGTCGACCTGTCGGTGAGCGACGAGGGCGAGGGCCCGGCGGTTGTGCTCCTGCACGGCCTCACGGCGACGCGCCGCTACGTCGTGATGGGCTCCTCGGCGCTCGCTCGCTCCGGTCATCGGGTGATCGCCTACGACGCCCGCGGCCATGGCCACTCCGACCCTGCGCCGGAGCCCGGCGCCTACGGCTATCCGGAGCTCGGCCGCGATCTGCTCGCCGTCCTCGACGGGGCGGAGATCGAGTCGGCGGTCCTCGCGGGGGCGTCGATGGGGGCCCACACGCTGCTGTGGCTGGCGCTGCAGCATCCCGAGCGGGTCGCCGGGGCGGTCGTCATCACCCCCGCCTACTCAGGGGCCGCCGACAACGACGACCCCGACCGCCTCGCGCACTGGGATCGGCTCTCCGCGGGCCTGCGGGGCGGTGGCATCGACGGGTTCCTCGCCGCACAGGGCGAACCCCGCGTCCCGGATCGCCTGCGCGAGACGGTGCGGCGCGTGATCGCCCAGCGCCTGGCCCAGCACGACCGTCTCGACGCGGTCGCCGACGCGCTTGGCGCGGTGCCGCGGTCCCATCCCTTCGCCGAGCTCGTCGACCTCCGCGCACTCGCGATGCCGGTCGCCGTCGTCGCCTCCGACGATGAGGCGGACCCTGACCATCCCCGGGCCACCGGGGAGGCCTACGCCGAGATCATCCCCGGTGCCGAGCTCATCACCGACGAGCCGGGCCGCTCGCCGGTGGCCTGGCAGGGCAGTCAGGTGTCGCGGATCATCGCGGGGGTCGTCGCCCGCTCGCGCTGAGCACCCACACCCGCGCGCAGCCGAAGCGCCGCGGCGCGCCGAGGCCGAGGTCGGTCGCCGTCGTCGTCATCCCCGGCCCCCCACAGCCCTCGACGAGGATCCGCGCCCCGGTGGCGGTGATGAAGGCGCGGGCCCGGCGCACGGACAGCCCTCCGGAGAACAGCCGGTCGACCTCCCGCGCCCGGCGGCGGTAGTGACGGCTCCAGTCGCCGTGTCCGACCCATACCGCGCGCCCGGTCTGCGACGGGATCACCGTCGCCAGGGGAGTGGGGGCGAGCACCCCGCCCGGGGGCGCGTGGGCGGCCACCCAGGCCAACGCCGCCGCGTCGCCGGCGGGCAGCGCGTACTGCACGAGCGGGCTGGCGGCGGTGCGCACGAACTTGCGGGCGTCGTAGGCGAGGCCGGGGACCGTGAGCAGCACGACACAGAGCCCGCCGGCCACCGGCGCCAGGCGCACCCGGCTCGCCCCGCGCACGGCGAGCACCGCGAACGGCAGCGACACGCCGAGCAGTGCGTGGGTGGCGAACGCGTCATTGACGAAGTAGGTGATGAGTGCGGCGGGCACCCAGGCGAGCAGCGCCTGCTCGGCGAGCGCGGGACCGGGACGGCGTACCCCGAGGGCGCCGAGGGCGAAGATCGGTCCCCCGCAGATGAGCAGCACGACGGCGGGCAGCCGCGGACCGGACTCGTTGGCGGCGGCCATCCGCCACGCGGGATCGCCGTGGGCGAGGACGGCGTAGTAGGCGAGCGGCGCGAGCGCGGCCGCCGTCACGAGGGCGAACGCCCCCAGCTCCCGGCGGCGCCGGCGCACGGCCACGAGTCCGGCGAGGATCAGCACGAGGGTGATGCCCTGCCAGGGATGAAGCCAGGCCGTGAGCAGCGCCGCCGCCGTGGCGACCGTGAGCGCGATCCGGCGTCGTCGCGGAGCGCCGTCGGCAATCGCGCGCTCGAGCGCGAGCAGCGACCCGGCGAGCAGCGCGACCGCCAGCGCGGCCGGCACGTACCCCCACAGCTTGGTCGCGGCGAGCAGCTCGTCGCCGGCGAGG
>CAZZWJ010000099.1:0-8863 GCA_964657875.1 uncultured Solirubrobacteraceae bacterium | reverse complement strand
CGATCACCCCCGCGCCCAACCCGAGCAACCGCCGCCGGTCATCGCCGCGACGGACGCCGAGCACGATCAGCGCCAGCGCGCCGAGCAGCAGCGGCCAGGTCTGGACCCCGACGAGGCGACCGAGCTCGGTCCACAGGGGATCGGAGCCGAGGACCCCGTCATACAGCGCGGCGTTGTGGGCGGCGAGCAGCGGGCTCCCGGAGCCCAACCACGGGGGGAGGAACCATCCGATGGGGATCAGCGCCAGCCCCCCCAGCAGCTCCCCGCGCCCCCGCCACCCGGCGACGGCGGGGTCACGCAGCCACCGCCACCCGGCGAGAGCGAGCAGAAACGGCCACGCCTCCGGGCGCAGCAGTCCCGCCGCCACCAGCAGCCAGAACGCGGCGCGCCGGCGTCCGGCGAGCAGACATTCGATCGGCCACAGGCTGCAGGCGACGAGCATCGGCTCCGAGGTCCCGCGCAGGAAGCCGTAGGGCCAGTCGTAGGTGAGCCCGATCCCGCAGACCGCGATCACCCCCGCGACCGCGCCCCACCGTCCACCGCCGGTGAGCCGGGCGGCCAGCCGCCACGCGGCCGCCAGACCGAGCAGCCCGCCGGCACGCGCGGTGACCACCCACAGCGTCGGCGCCGCCCCGCCGAACAGCCCGTACACGGCCGTGAACGCGAACGGGAGCGGCTTCCACGACGGCCCGTCGAAGACGGTGAAGGCCAGGTGCGGGTCGGTCAGCTCCCGGCCCCAGATGATCCATGAATACGGGTCATAGCTGGGGATCGTCGGCAGCGTCGCGGCACTGAGCGCCGCGAGCGCGACGGCCGCGGCCACCCATGCTCCCGCCGAGCCCCCGCCCACCGCGGCCACGACGCGCACCGGGGTGCGAGATGCGCTGCGGCGCGCGAGAATGGAGGTCATGAGCGACATCGGGGACGAGGCGCAGCTACGTGAGGACTGGATCGACGGCCTGGAGGGAGAGGAGCGTACGCAGCGCCGGCGGCTGCTCGCCCGGCTCGCCGCCGAGGGCTTCACCGCCGCGGAGCTCGACCGTGCGGTCGCCGAGGATCGCCTGGCGCTGCTGCCCGTCGACCGGGTCCTCGGGGCCGTCCACACCGCAGAGGAGATCGAGCAGCAGACGGGGCTGCCGGCCCGGCTGCTCATCCGCATGCGGCGACTGAGCGGACTGCCCGAGCCCGAGCCCGACGAGCGGGTCTTCTCCGAGGACGACGTCGGAGCGGCGCGAGCCACGAAGCTCTTCATCGACTCCGGGATCGCCGAGGACTCGATTACCGAGACGACCGCGGTGCTCGGCGAGGGGATGGCGCGGGTGGCGGCGACGATCACCGCCCAGTTCCTGGAGACGTTCCTGCAGGCCGGGGACTCCGAGGCCGAGGTGGCCCAGCGCTTCGCGATGCTCGCCGAGGAGCTCACGCCCGCCTTCGCACCGGTGCTGAACGCCTCCTTCACCGCCCATCTGCGCGCGAGCGTCGCCCGGGGCGTGGTCGGCCGCGCCGAGCTCACCTCCGGCGCCCGCGCCCCGGAGATGACGCTCGCGGTCTGCTTCGTCGACATGGTCGGCTTCACCCGCCTGGGGGCGCAGCTGGAGGTGCTGGAGCTCGGGACCCTCGCCGGTCGCCTCGCCCGGGTCGCGAGCAGTGCCACAGAGCCGCCGGTGCGGCTGATCAAGACGATCGGCGATGCCGCGATGTTCGTCTCCCCCGACCCGGGCGCGCTCGTCGCCGTCGCCCTGTCGGTGCTCGCTGAGGCGAGCGCCGAGGAGCTGCCGAGCCTGCGTGCGGGGATCGCCCTCGGGCCGGTGACCGAGCGGGCGGGAGACTTCTACGGCAACACCGTGAACCTGGCCAGCCGCATCACCGGCAGCGCGCGTCCCGACAGCGTCCTGTGCACCCGCGAGGTCCGGGACGCCTGCGCCGACGATTTCGACTGGTCCTCGGCCGGCCGTCACCGGCTCAAGGGCGTGAAGGGGCCGATGGGCCTCTTCCGCGCCCGAGGGCCGATTACTTCGTGACCTTCAGCAGGTCGATGACGAAGATGAGCGTCGAATTCGCCGGGATCCCGCTCTGGGCGGTCTTCCCGTAGGCCTCCGCCGGCGGGATGATCAGCTCTCGGCGACCGCCGACCTTCATCCCCGGGACGCCCTTCTGCCAGCCGGGAATCACCGCGCTGATCGCCGTCGTGAAGTTCGCGTGCGACGTCCACGTCGCCTGAAAGACCTTCCCGGTCTTGTACACGGCCCCCACGTAGTTGACCGTGACCGTGCTGCCGGACGTCGCGGTGGCCCCGGTGCCGGTCACGAGGTTCTTGATCTGCAGCGTCTTGGGCGCGGCACCGGTGGGCTTGGCGATCGTCGGCTCCTTGGACAACGGCCCGCTGGACGGCGTGATATCGGCAGCGGTGCTCGTCGAGCTGGTGGTCGTGGAGGCGGCGACCGTCGGCGTGGTCGAGTCCGCGGTCGCGCCGGCGGACGGCGCGGTGATGACGCCGGCGGCCCGGGTGCTGCCGCATCCGGCGGCCGTGACGGCGAGGGCGCCCGCGCTGAGGAGGAGTGTGAGTGGCTTACGCATGAACGGGCCGGAGACTAGCGTCCGCGACCCACGTCGGATCGCTCCCGCCCAAGTTCTTCGCAGGCTCTTCAGAGCGCGATCCGCTCCAGCACTTCGGCGTCGACGTCGAAGTTGGCGTGCACGGCGCCGACATCGTCGGACTCCTCGAGCATGTCGATGAGCCGCATCAGCTTGCCGGCGTCGGCCTCGTCGATGGCCACCCGAACGGTGGGGCGCTGGGTCACGTCGGCGGACTCAATCTCGATCTCGGCGGCGGTGAGCACGCCCCGAACGTCCCCGAGATCACCGGGCTCACAGACGATCTCATAGACGTCCTCGTCGATCGAGATGTCCTCGGCGCCGGCGTCGATCGCGATCAGCAGATCCTCCTCGGCGTAGCGTTCGGCGTCGACGGCGATCACGCCCTTCTTGTCGAACAGGTAGGAGACCGACCCGGGTTCGCCGAGGTTGCCGCCGTGCTTGGACAGGGCGTGGCGCACGTCGGCGCTCGTGCGGTTGCGGTTATCGGTGACCGCCTCGATCAGCAGCGCGACGCCCCCCGGCCCGTATCCCTCATAGAGCACCGTCTGCAGCTGATCGGCGTCGACCCCCTCACCGGTGCCCTTGGCGATCGCCCGCTCGATGTTGTCCTTGGGCATCGAGGCGTCGCGCGCCTTCTGCACGGCGAGCCCCAGCGACGGGTTGCCGTCCACGTCGCCTCCGCCCTCACGCGCCGCGACGGTGATCGCGCGCGTCAGCTTGGTGAAGTGCTGGCCGCGACGCTGATCGACGACGGCCTTCTTGTGCTTGATGGAAGCCCATTTCGAATGTCCGGACATGACTGCATCATAAGACCCACCCGCAGAACCCGACGGTCGGCGATCGGGCATCATCGACGGCCATGAGCGCTCTCGGCAACTCCTCCATCTACAAGGCCTACGACGTCCGCGGTGTCTATGGCGAGGACATCGACGCATCGGTGGCCCGCGACATCGGCCGCGCTTTCACCCGGGTGATCTCCGGCATGGCGGGCAAGCCGGCCGCCGAGCTCCGGCTGGGGCTGGGTCGCGACATGCGCCTGCAGGCGCCCGAGCTCGCGGCCGCCTACCGCGACGGGATGGTCGCCGAAGGCGCGAGCGTCCTCGACGCCGGTCAGGTCGGCACCGAGATGCTCTACTTCCTCGTCGGCTCCGAGGGCCTGGACGGCGGGCTCATGTGCACCGCCTCCCACAACCCCAAGCGCTACACCGGCGCCAAGCTCGTGCGCGCCGGGGCGCTCGCGCTGTCGGGGGATGAGGGGATCGGCGACATCCGCGACCTGATCGCGGGGGGACTCGGCGACGTGGCGCCCCAGCCGGGATCGGTGACCGACGTCGACGTCGCCGAGGACTTCCGGGAGGCGGCGCTTGCCTTCATCGACCCGGCGGCGGTCCGGCCGCTCAAGGTCGTCGTCGACGGCGGCAACGGGATGGCGGGGCCGATGGTCGGTCCGCTGCTGCAGCGGCTGGGACTCGACCTGGAGACCGCCTACTGGACGCCCGACGGCAACTTCCCCGATCACGAGCCCAATCCGCTGCTGCCCGAGAACCGGGCGTTCATCATGTCCGAGGTCGTCCGCCGCGGGGCGGATCTCGGGATCGCGTGGGACGGGGACGCCGATCGCTGCTTCTTCATCGACGAGACCGGGGCGTTCGTCGACGGCGACTTCCTCACCGCGCTGCTCGCCGAGGCGATGCTGGTCAAGTACCCGGGCGCGACGGTGCTCTACGACGTGCGCGCCAGCCGCGCGGTCGCCGACACCGCCCACGCCCATGGCGGCGAGGCGCTCGTCAACCGGGTCGGCCACGCGTTCTTCAAGGCGCGCATGCGCGAGGTCCCCGAGGCGGTCTTCGGCGGTGAGGTCTCCGGCCACTACTACTTCCGTGACTTCTACTGCGCGGACTCCGGGACGCTGCCCGCACTGCTCATCCTCGAGCTGCTCAGCACCCGCCAGACGACGATGTCCGCGCTGCTTGAGCCCTACACGTCGCGCTACTTCATCTCCGGGGAGATCAACTCCGAGGTCGCCGACGCCCCGGCGAAGATCGCCGAGCTCTCGGAGCGCTACGCGGATGGGCGCGAGGGTCACCTCGACGGGATCTCGGTCGACTACGACGACTGGCACTTCAACGTGCGCGCCTCCAACACCGAGCCGCTGCTGCGCCTGTGCATGGAGTCACTGCGCTCCCACGAGGACATGGAGCGCCGTCGCGACGAGCTGCTCGCGGTGATCCGCGGCTGAGATGACGCCGCCCGGGCGGTGTTGCTCCGGGTTTTTGCGTAGTCCTCCGCAGGGATCCGTGCCTTCCCCGGACCCGGGCGGGCGCGTGGGCGCCGATAGCGAGAGCACAGATGTCTGCCGAAGGCGCCAACGGCCGGGCCGCGGGGCGGCGCTCGTCGCGCCGTGCCCTCACGCCGGCCGACAACCCGGGGATCACCCAGCAGGTGACCGCGATCCTCTACACCGCCGATTCCGGAGTGCACGGCCGCTGGCATGAGGTGAGTCCGCAGATCGAGACGATCCTCGGCTTCAGCGCGGAGGAGTGGTGCAACGATCCGACGTTGTGGTCCCGTCAGCTGCACCCCGAGGACCGAGACTGGGTCCTCAACGGCGAGGAGACCGGTGATCAGGGCGCGGGCGCGAACGAGTACCGGATGCTGCACCGCGACGGACACGTCGTGTGGCTGCGCGACGACGCGCTGCTGATCCCCGGCGCGGACGGCCGGTCCTACTGGCGCGGCGTGCTCTCCGACATCAGCGCCCGGAAGGACACCGAGGCCGAGCTGGAGCGCTCCGTCGCCCAGCACGCCGCGGTCGCGCGACTGGGCGAGCACGCACTGGAGGGCGCCACGGGCGCCGAGCTGGCCCAGGAGGCGGTCGGCGCGGCCGTCGATCTGATCGGCGTCGAGATGAGCGCGGTCATCGAGCTCGACGCCGAACGGGCGAACTTCAGCTTCCTCGCATCCGAAGGGCTCTCCCCGGCGACGACCGCGGACGGCTTCCCCTACGACCCGGCCACCCTGCCCGGCCATGTGCTCGCCCACGGGCGGATGATCGTCACCGACTGGTCGCGCGAGTCACGATTCACGCAGGCGGGACCCCACCGCCGAAACGGCGCCCGCAGCGGCGTGTCGCTGCTGATCGAGAGCCCGCGAGGGCCGCTCGGCATCCTCGGCGCGCACTCCACCCGGCCCCGCGAGTACTCGAGGATGGACGTCGACTTCCTCCAGGCGCTCGCCAACGTGCTCGGAGACGCCTTCGAGCGCCAGCGCACCGAGGACGACATCCGCCACCGCGCGCTCCACGATCCGGTCACCGGCCTGCCCAACCGGGTCCTGTTCGTCGACCGCCTCGGTCAGGCCCTGCAGCGGCTGCGGCGCTCGGAGAGGTCCGCCGCGGTCCTGGTGCTCGACCTCGACCGCTTCAAGCTCGTCAACGAGTCACTCGGCCACGGGGTCGGCGACGAGCTCCTCGCCGCGGTCGCCCCCCGTCTCAAGCAGACGCTGCGCGGCTCCGACACCGTCGCCCATTTCGGCGCCGACGAGTTCGGGATCCTGCTCGAGGACATCGACGGCGATCACGACGCGGTCGACATGGCCCAGCGGATCGCCGCGGGGTTCACCCGCCCGTTCATCCTCGCCGGCGATGAACACTTCGTCACCACGTCGGTGGGGATCGTGCTCGGCGCCGGTGGCGAACGCCCCGAGGACCTGATCCGCGACGCCAACGCGGCGATGCACCGCGCCAAGGAACGCGGAGGCGCACGCTATGAGCTGTTCGATGCGGCCCTGCGAGGCCGGGCGATGGGCCGTCTGCGGGTGGAGAACGACCTGCGGCGCGCGCTGGAGCGCGACGAGCTCACGCTCGACTACCAGCCGATCGTCACCCTGCACAACCGCGCGATCGCCGGGGTCGAGGCGCTGCTGCGCTGGAATCACCCGCAGCGTGGCCGGGTCCCACCGCTTGACTTCATCCCGATCGCCGAGGCCACCGGGCTGATCGAGCCGATCGGCCGCTGGGTGCTGGAGCAGGCGTGCCGGCAGGCGGCGAACTGGTGCGAGCAGCGGCCCGACGCCGCACCGATCACGGTCGCGGTGAACCTGTCGGCGGTCCAGTTCGACAACGCGGGCCTGCCCGAGACGGTCGACACGACGTTGCGCGCCTGCGGCCTGGACCCGGAGCTGCTCGCCCTGGAGATCACCGAGAGCATGATGATCGGCCGCACCGAGGAGGTCTCCGACGCCCTCTCGTCGCTGAAGCAGACCGGGGTGCGGCTGATCCTCGACGACTTCGGAACCGGGTACTCGTCGCTGGCCTATCTGAGCCGGCTGCCGCTCGACGTGCTCAAGGTCGATCGGTCGTTCGTGAGCGGCCTCGGCAGCCAGCGTCGCGACACGGCGATCACCGAGGCGATCGTCGCGATGTCCCATGCGCTCTCACTGCGCGTCGTCGGGGAGGGCGCGGAGACCGAGACGCAGACCGCGGAGCTGGCCCGGCTGGGCTGCGACCTCGTCCAGGGCTACTACTTCTCCCGACCGGTGCCCGCCGCCGCGATCACCGAGATGCTGCATCGCGGACCAGGCTGGTCGGTCGACGCGGACGCGTCGCTCGCCGCCGGATCAGGGCCGCGCCGCGCTTCCGGCCTGCAGCGGTGACACCGACACGGTGCCACCGCACACCGAGAACGTGCGGCTGATGTCGACGCCGGCGGTGTTGTTCGGCGCGATCACCTGCAGTCCGTGAACGCTCTCACATCCTGAGCCCGAACCGTTCGCGCTCACGTCGACGACGCTGAGGCGAAAGGAGACGAGGTCGCCGGCGGCGACCGTGAGCTCCCGCAGCGGGGTCGTCCCGAAGAAGTCCTCGGTGGTGCGCTGCGGGACCGTCGGCAGTCCCCGGCCCGCCGCGTCGAGCAACAGGATCCCGGGGTAGCCACCGGTCGTGCAGGCGTGGCCGGAGTGGTTGCGCAGGCCGAAGGCGAGCAGTCCGTGCCCGGTCGCGGCCGAAGCCCCGAGGGAGACGAGCGTGAAGTCGGAGGTGAGGCACATGGGGGCGGTCGCGGAGGCCGAGCCGGGGGTCGAGGTCGTCGACGTGGCCGCGGCCGCGTGGGTCACGGTGCTCGCCGTCGCGCTGCTCGACGTCGGCGAGCCCGCGGCGGTGACCGTGCGGGTGACCGTGGCCGTCGCCGCGGAACTGCGCGTGGGCGTCGTGACCGAGCCACACCCGGAGACGAGCACAGCCGCGCCGAGCAGGCAGATGGACAGACGCCGCCGGGACATCGTCGTCTGAGGTTCGCCGACGGACGTCACCTCTCCTGCCCGCTCGCGGACGCGTTCCCGGGCAGCTCGCGGATCGGTCTGCGCGTCCTGGACGCCCGCACGATGAAGCTCGCCACCGGCGACGAGGAACTGCACCGGCTTGTAGGCGGGCGGCCTCGACTACCTGCTGCAGTTCGTCGCCCAACGCGCGGTGAGCGAGAACACGATGCGCCACGGGCTCGTCGTGTGACTCTCGCCCGGCCGGGTATCACCTGACGATGGGCCTCGTGGTGAAGCTTGGACTGGGCGCGGTGCTCTGTGGCGCCCTCGGACTCTCCGTCTGGGGTCCCCCGCCGCGCCGGATCGCGTCGCCGATCCCCCTGCGCCTGCTGCTCGGGGTCGCGCTCGCGCTCTACGTGGTCGGCATCGCCGCGGCGATCGACCACCGCAGCCGGGTCGCGATCGGGGCCAGCGCGCTTGGCGTGATCGCCGCGGCACTCGCGGGCTGGTGGTCCCGCGCGCCGCACGACGACGATGGCCCGCCGGACGGCGACGCGGGCGACGACGACGGCGGCTCACCGGCGCCCGGAGACCGGGACGGTGGCTTTGACTGGGATCGCTTTGATCGTGAGCGGCGCGGCTGGCAGCCTCAGCCGGGACCGGCACCATTGAGCCCGAAGGCGAGCTCGTGCAGCCGGGGCTCGCCGCTCAGCTCCGGGTGAAAGGAGATCGCGAGGATCTTGTCCTGGCGCACCGCGACGGGATGACCGTCGACGTCGGCGAGCGTCTGCACCCCGGGGCCGGCCTGCGCCACCCACGGCGCCCGGATGAACACGGCGTGGACCGGTCCCCCCGCCACCCCGGGGATGTCGAGGTCGGATTCAAAGGAGCGCAGCTGACGGCCGAAGGCGTTGCGCCGCGCGACGATGTCGAGGATCCCGAGGTGGTCGCGGTCGAGGATGATCATCCCCGCGCACGTCCCCAGTATCGGGGTGCCGGACGCGGCGAG
>CAZZWJ010000098.1:0-8889 GCA_964657875.1 uncultured Solirubrobacteraceae bacterium | reverse complement strand
GTTTGCGCGATCGACGCGAGCGTCTTGTCCAGCAGCGCCGGCCGGTCGCAGGAGACCGGTGGCCGCCGGGGCTCGGCTGGCGGGGGCGCCCGCGGGCGCGGCCTGGCCGACCTGCGCGGTCGCCGACTGGGCCGCCTGCTGGGCCGCGGTGGCCTGCCGACCGAGCTGGGCGGCGTACTGCTCGAGGTCGGCCAGGCGATCCTCGGCGTCCTCGGCACGGTCTCGCTGCAGCGAGGTCTCCCGGGCCTGGACGAAGACCATGATGATGAGCAGCGCGACCCCGATGAGCGCGGCGAACCCGGCGTCGGCGCCGATCTTGTCGATGAAGCTGTTCACCGACAGGGCGTATGGAAGGACGGGACCGTGCATCAACGCGGGCAGTCTAGGGATCGCTCCGGCTCGCCTCCGCGGCGACGCCACCCGGGCGGGTCACCCGCGCCCCGGAGAGGTCGAAGACGTGATCGGCGAGCGCCGAGGCGTCCCCCTCGAGCACGAGCAGGTTGAGATCGTCGAAGACGCGCCGCACCCACGCGGGGTCCAGCGGCTCGTGGTCGGCGCGCATGATCCGCGGGGCCGGCGTCGGCTGCACGTGCTCGTGGACGTCGAACAGCTTCTCGTCGAGCTTCTCCCCCGGCCGGGCGCCGGTGATCTGGATCGCGATGTCACGGTTGGGCTCCAGGCCCGAGAGCCGGATCATCTGCCGTGCGAGCTCCACGATCAGCACCGGGTCGCCCATCTCCAGCACGTACACCTCGCCGCTCGAGTCCCCGAGCGAACCGGCGCGGATCACGAGCTGCACCGCCTCGGGGATCGTCATGAAGAAGCGCTTCATCCGCTCGTCGGTGACCGTCACCGGTCCGCCGGCGGCGATCTGACGGCGGAAGATCGGGACCACCGAGCCCGACGAGCCGAGCACGTTGCCGAAGCGGACCGTCGCGTAGCGCGTCTGCGGGTAGGCGCTCGCCTCGGCCTCGACCGCCCACTCGGCGAGCGCCTTGGACGCGCCCATCACCGTCTTGGGGGCGACCGCCTTGTCGGTGGAGATGAGCACGAAGCGGGCGACGCCGAGCTCGCCGGCGATGCGGGCGACCAGGCGCGTGGCGAGCGCGTTGTTGCGCACCGCCTCCACCGGGTTGCGCTCCATCATCCCCACGTGCTTGTAGGCGGCGGCATGAAAGACGGCCGCCGGGCGGTACTCGCGGAGCACCTCGCGCATCCGCTCCTCCTCCTTGCAGTCGGCGAGGACCGGGACGGCGATGCGGACGTGGCGGTCCTCCTCGAGCTCGCGCTGGATCTCGAACAGGTTGTCCTCGGCGTGATCGACGAGGATCAGCCGTCGCGGGCCCACGCGCGCGATCTGACGGCACAGCTCGGAGCCGATCGAGCCGCCGGCGCCGGTGACCAGGACGGTCTGATCGCGCAGGTAGCCGCCGACCTGCTCCAGCTGCTCGCGGACCGGCTCGCGGCCGAGGATGTCCTCGACGCGGACCTCGCGCAGCTGCCGGGCGACGTGCAGGTGACCGGAGCCGTCGCGCAGCAGCTCGAACACCGTCGGCGTCGTGCGCACCGGGATCCCCCGGTCGCGGCAGGCGGTGACGACGCGGCCGCGCAGCTCGCCGGAGGCCGACGGGATCGCGATCACCACCTCGTCGGGTTCGACCTCGTCGAGCACCCGCCCGAGCTCCGCGGTCGTGGTCCGCCCGAGGATCTTCAGCCCGTGCTCGTCCTTGGTGCCGACCTTGCGCGGGTCGTCGTCGAGGAACCCGACCGGGCGCAGGCCCAGCTCGGGGTTGCGCAGCAGCTCGCGTACGACGAGCCGGCCGCCCTCGCCGCCGCCGACGATCAGCACCTGGCGGGCGTTCTTGTACGTGGTGGGGCTGCGCACCCGGCCCTCGGCGACCGTCTGGACCGCGAAGCGGGCGGCGATCAGCAGGGCGCAGGCGAGCAGGAAGTAGAGCGCGATGATCGAGCTCGGCAGATCGACCGCGGTGGTGTTGCCGAAGATCCGGTGGTGGGCGTGGACGTGGACCGGGGTGACGACGACCGGGTGCAGGAGCGCGACCGCGCCGACGAGCACGAGCGTCGCCAGGAACATCGCCTTGAGCACCGCCGCGTAGTCGCGCTGGCCGGCGAACCGCCACAGCCGCTGATAGGAGCCCAGCGCCGCGAGCGCGACCAGCGTCGTGATGACCGCCCACCACCAGGTGTGGACGAGCAGGTGCACGTAGCGGTCGCTCCCGGCACGGAAGTGGCCTTCCAGCCGCAGCCAGAACGCGAGGAAGTAGGCGAGCGCGGCGAGGATCCCGTCGAGCACCAGCTGCGCCAGCGCATGCCGGTGGACGGGAAATGCCGCCGATCTCATACGTCGGCGCACGCGCGAAAGTCTAGTCTCGCGCCAGGTTGGCGACACGTTGGGATCGGCTATCGCGGCGGCGGCGAGAGCGAGCGCTGCAGCAGCGCGACGAGCTGCGCCGGGTCGCGGCGCACCCGGTCGGAGCGGTGCCCGGATTCCCGCTTGGCGAGCACGACCTGGGCGGGATCGGTGAGCTGCGCGAGGCGTCCGTCGGCGATCAGGCGCTCGTCCACCGCTCCCAGGCGTCCTTCGAACACCGTGAACACGGGCGTGCCGAGGGCGACCGCCTCGCGGTTCATCGTGCCCCCGGCGGAGACCATGAGGTCGGCGTAGGCGATCAGCGACTGGGCGTCGATCGCCGACTCGGGGACGATGAACCCGCCGGCGGCCGCCAGCTCGGCGCGCTGATCGTCGGTGCGGGGCAGGACCACCGTCTGGGTCCCGCGCAGCCGCGTGAGCACCTCGCCGAACAGGTCGTTCTCGAAGCGGTGATAGAGCGACACCGCCGGCGGGGTGCGCACGACCGCGATCGGCAGCGCCGGATCGAGCGCGAGCTGGGTGAGCACCGCCGGGTCGGGCGTGAAGTCCGCCAGGTAGTACTCCTCCTTCAGGCCCGCGTAGGCGGCGATCTTGCCCCGGGCGCCGTAGCGGTACAGGCGCTCGGCGGGGATCAGATCGGGAACGACGACCGTCGCCGCCAGGCGGCAGTTGACGGTGTGCTGGACGGTCGCCCACTCGTAGTCGAACATCGTCGAGGAGGGGATCCGCAGCAGCGCCGCGGCGACCGATACGTCGTTTGAGCCGTGGCCGAGCGCGAGCTCAAAGCCCCGGCCGCGGGCCCAACGGGCGAGCGCGAGCGAGCGGTCGGCGAGCCCCCGGGCCTTGTCGGCGAGGCCCGCGCCGCGGTGGTGGCCGATCGCGGTGTGGGCGATGCCGAGGCGATCACACAGCGCGAGCGTCTGCGCGAAGTCCCGCGCGGTCACCGAGACCTCGTGCCCGTCGGCCCGCAGCCGCTCGATCACCGGCCGCATCACGAGCACGTGTGGGGAGTTGGTGAGATCGATCCAGACCCGCATCGCCCGGTGGGCCTCCCCGCCGCGGGTCAACCGGCGGCGGCGACGGCGGCGAGCGCCGCCACCACCTCGGCGGCCTGATCGGGCCCCAGCACGGGGCTGATCGGCAGCGCGATGTTGCGCGCGGCGAGCTCGTCGGTGACCGGCAGCTCGGGCATCGCGTCGGCGACGTAGGGCGCCATCGCCGGCTGACGGTGCAGCGGCGTGCGGTAGTAGCCCCGCGCCTGGATCCCGGCCGCGTTGAGCGCGGCGAGCGTGTCGGCGGCGCGCGGATGGGTGACGACGTAGAGATGCCAGGCGGGCACGACGCCGGCGGGCGGGGTGCACACCCCGACGTGCTCGGCGACACCCGCGTCGAGATACGCCTGAGCGGCGGCGCGACGACCGTCGGACCAGGCGTCGAGATGGCGCAGCAGGATCCGCAGGATCGAGGCCTGGATCTCGTCCAGGCGCGAGTTGTAGCCGACCTGGTCGAACGTCTCCTTGTCCCGCGAGCCGTGGAAGCGCAACGAGCGGGCGAGCGCGGCCACGGCGGGATCGTCGGTGGCGATCGCGCCGCCGTCGCCGAAGCAGGGCAGGTTCTTGGACGGGTAGAAGGAGAACGTCGCCGCGTCGCCGAGTGAGCCCGCCATCGCCTCCCCGACGCGGGCGCCGGCGGCCTGGGCGGCATCCTCGAGCACCGGCACGCCGAGCTGGGCGCGCAGCTCCGCGCTCGGGGCCGGGACCCCGAACAGGTCGACGGCGACGATCGCGGTCGTCCGCGGCGTGAGGGCGGCGCGGACGGTGTCGACGGTGACGTTGCGGGTGTCGGGATCGACGTCGCAGAACACCGGGCGGGCGCCGATCTCGGCGACCGCCTCGGCGGTCGCGTAGAACGTGAGCGAGGGGACGACGACGTCGTCGCCGGGGACCACGCCCATCGCGCGCAGGGCGATCGCGAGCGCGTCGGTGCCGTTGGCCACCCCGACCACGTGGGCGACCCCGAGGTAGGCGGCGAACTCCGCCTCGAAGGCCTGGACCTCGGGCCCGAGCACGAAGCGCCCGGCGGTCACGACCTCGGTGAGCTTCTCCATGATCTCCGGACGCAGCGGCGCGAGCGGCGTCTCGGTATCGAAAAGGGGGACGGCCATGACGCGTGGACCCTAGTACGAGTTCTCACCGAGCGCTCACCTGCGATCGCTACGCTGCCAGCTGATGCTCCTCGCCCAAGCAGCGGTGAGCGGCGTGCTCGTGACCGTCGCCACCCACGTGATCCGCAGCCTCGGCTATGCCGGGGTCGGTCTGCTCGTCGGCGTCAGCGGCATCATCGCCCTGCCCGGCACCGAGCTGCCGATGCTGTTCGGCGGCTTCAACGTCTATCAGCACCACCTCACGCTTGTCGGGATCATCGTCGCGGGTGTCATCGGCGACGTGCTCGGCGGGAGCATCGCCTACGCGATCGGCCGTTTCGCCAGCCAGGAGCTGATCGAACGCCACGGCGCCAAGATCCACGCCAAGCCCGCCGACCTGGAACGGGCCCACCGCTGGTTTGAGCGCTACGGAGCGGGGACGATCGCCGTCTCGCGATGTCTGCCGGTCGTGCGCGCCGCCTTCCCATATGCGGCGGGCGTCTCCCAGATGGCGTACGGGCGGTTCCTCGCGATGGCGACGCTCGGCTCGATCGTGTGGATCGGGGCGCTGGGGATCCTCGGCAACGCCGTCGGGGCCCAGTGGCAGACGTGGAAGCACCATCTCGACTACGTCGACTACGTGGGAGTCGCGGTGATCGTCGTGGTTCTCGTCTGGGGCATCACCCGCTGGGTTCGCCATGCGCGCGCAGAGAACGCGGCGGCCGCCGGCGGCTCTGACCGCGCCGTCGATGTCGCCGGCGACTGACGCGCTCACCGTCCGTCGCGCGCTCGCGCTCGGTGCCCTGCACGGCCCCGCCGAGCTGATGCCGATCTCCTCCTCAGCGCACGTGACGGTCGTCCCCTACCTGCTCGGCTGGCAGGACTACGTCGACGCCGACCCGGACCTGCGCAAGGCGTTTGAGGTGGCGCTGCACGCCGGCACCGCGCTCGCGCTGCTCATCGGCCTGCGTGAGGAGGTCGCGGTCGAGCTGCGCGACCTGTCGCCCGAGCACCTGCTGCGGGTGATCGTCGCCTCCACGCCGGCGGCCCTGGTCGGGCTCACGCTCGAGAAGCCGATCGAGCAGCGCCTCGGCACCCCGGCGACGATCCCGCTCGGGATGATCCTCGGCGCGCTGGCGATGGGCTGGGCCGACCGCGGGCCGCGAGAGCGCCGGGAGGACGCCTTCGGGCTCGCCGACGCCCTGTGGATCGGGCTCGCCCAGGCGTGCGCGCTCATGCCCGGGGTGTCGCGCAACGGGGCGACGCTCACCGCGGCCCGCCGGCGGCGGTTTCACCGCGTCGATGCGAATCGGCTGTCGCGGCACATCGCGCTCCCGGTGATCGGGGGGGCGACCGGGCTCAAGACGCTGCGGCTCGTGCGCACCGGACTGCCCGCCGGGACGGCGACGCCGTTCGCGGTCGGCGCCGGCGCCTCGTTCATCTCCACGCTGCTGTCGACGCGTGTGCTGCTCGCCGTCGAACGCGACGCCACGCTGGCCCCGTATGTCGTCTACCGGCTGCTGATCGCGGCCGCCGTGCTCGCGCGCGTCCGGCGGTCCGCGTGATGGGCGACAATCGTCGTGTGCACGACGCCTACGCCGCCGCCGGAGTCGACACCCACCAGGCCGATGCGGGGGTCGCCGCGATCGTCTCGGCCCTGCGGGGGATCGAGACCGGTCGGGAGTCGCGCACGGTGGCGCTGCCGGGCCACTACGCCTCGGTGCTGCGGATCGCCCCGGGTCTCGGCATCGCGCTGGCGACCGACTCGGTCGGCTCCAAGGTGATCGTCGCCGAGCAGACCCAGCGCTTTGAGACCATCGGGATCGACTGCGTCGCGATGAACGTCAACGACCTCGTGTGCGTCGGCGCCGAGCCACTGGCGATGCTCGACTACATCGCCGTCGAGTCAGCCGACCCGGAGCTGCTGGGCGCGCTGGCGCGGGGACTGGCGGCCGGGGCCGCCGACGCCGGCGTCGAGATCCCCGGCGGTGAGGTCTGCCAGATCCCCGAGGTGCTGCGCGGCCACCCCTCCCCCTACGGCTTCGATCTCGTCGGCTCCGCGTTCGGCACCGTCGCCCTGGACCGGATCATCGACGGCCACGCGATCGCCGCCGGCGACGCGGTCATCGGCCTGCCCGCGTCCGGCGTGCACTCAAACGGGCTCACGCTCGCGCGCCGGGCGCTGCTGGAGGACGGTGGGCTCTCGCTCGACGATCGCCCCGCCGAGCTCGGCGGTGACTCGGTCGCCGACGTGCTGCTGGAGCCGACCGTGATCTACGTGCGCGCGATCCTCGATCTGCTGCGCTCCGACGTCCCCGTCCACGGCCTCGCCCACATCACCGGGGGCGGCCTCACCAACCTGCTGCGCCTCGGGTCGGGCGTCGGCTATGAGATCACGCGGCCGCTGCCGGTGCCGGCCGTCTACGGACTGATCGCGCGCCTGGGATCGGTGTCGGCAGCCGAGATGTGGGAGGTCTTCAACATGGGCATCGGCTTCTGCGTGATCGTCGCCGCCGACCGGGCGCAGGACGCCACGGCGCTGCTCGGCAACCGCCACCGGGGCGCGACGGTCGTGGGCGCGGTGACCGACTCAAGCGGCGAGGTGGCCGTGCCGGGCCTCGGCATCGTCGGTGACCGCGACGGACTGAGAGCCGCCTGACCGCGAGGTGAGTCGCGCGTGAGCATCTCGCCGGGCACGATCCTCAGCGGGCGCTACCGCCTGGAGTCACGGATCGCCGCGGGTGGCATGTCGACCGTCTACCGGGCGACCGACGAGACATTGCAGCGGACGGTCGCGATCAAGCTCATGCATCGCGAGGTCGCCGCCGACTCCGATCAGCTGGAGCGCTTCCGCCGCGAGGCCCGCGCCGTCGCGCAGCTGTCGCACCCTCACATCGTCGGGGTCATCGACACCGGCAACGACGGGGACCCCACCCACCCCCGGCCCTACATCGTCCTCGAGTACGTCGACGGGGAGACGCTCAAGGACCGCATCCGGCGCGAGGGCCCGCTCCCGATCGGCGAGGCGGTCGCCTACGCGATCGAGATCGCCCGGGCGCTCGGCGCCGCCCACGACCGTCACATCGTCCACCGCGACGTCAAGCCCCAGAACGTCCTCATCGACGGCGAGGGGTCGGCGAAGGTGACCGACTTCGGGATCGCCCGCACGCTGGAGGAGGATGGGCTCACCGACGACGGTCGCGTGCTCGGCACCACCGACTACGTCTCCCCCGAGCAGGCGCTCGGACGGCCGGTGACCGGACAGTCGGACCTCTACTCGCTGGGGATCGTGCTCTATGAGATGCTCACCGGCGACGTGCCGTTCCACGGCGAGAACCAGGTCGCGGTCGCCATGCAGCACGTCCGCGTCGAGATCCCCGACGTCCAGGTCGCCCGCCCCGAGATCTCGGCGGCGCTCGCCTCGGTCGTCGACACCGCGACCGCCAAGCGGGAGTCCGAGCGCTACGCCGATGACCGCGAGCTGATCGCCGACCTGGAGGACGTGCTCGGGCTGGAGGCCGCGCGCGCGGGCCAGGTCGGTGAGCAGGCGACGACGGTGCTGCGCACGCTGCCGGCCGGCGCCCCCCGCCGAGCGCTGCCGCTGCGGGCGCGCGGGCGCTGGATGACGGCCGCCGCGGGCGTGCTCGCCGCGGTGATCACGACGGGGGTGGTCCTGTTCCTCGCCGTCAACGTCCACAACGGCGACGGACCGCTGCCCCAGGCACCGCCCCCGGCGACGCCCCACGAGGTTTCGCTGTGCGACCGGTGCGCCACCGACTACAACCCCGACGCCCCCTACGGTCCCAAGACCCAGAACCCGGGCGAGGTCAGCCAGGCGATCGACGGCGATCGCAACACATCGTGGACGACCGAGATCTACTACGACGACACGCTCAACAAGCGCGGCGTGGGGATCTACGTGAAGGTCGCGCCGGTGGCGGCGCAGACGATGCGCCTGGACACCGCCACCCCGGGCTTCCGGGTGTCCGTCTACGGCTCCACGGTGGCGCCCAATCCCGACGCGTTCGTATCCGGCGCCGACGGCTGGACCAAGGTCGGCGGAGTCGCCTCCGTCCACACCACCCAGACGATTCACCTGCACCCACGGGGGGTCAGGTACCGCTACTACCTGGTCTGGATCACCTCACTGGGACCCCACGACCAGGTCGCGCTCAACGAGGTCGCGCTCTACACCTGAGCGCGGGTGGGGTCGGTGGTCGATTCGTGGGGCCGGGTCAACGCTCGACGCTGAGCAGGGCCGCGCTGTCGCCCGGCACCGTGAGCTGGGACCGTCCGTTGCGGTCCGGGATCGCGGGGGCGATGAGCCGACCGTGCCAGCGTCCGTCGGCGTTGA
>CAZZWJ010000097.1:6180-8899 GCA_964657875.1 uncultured Solirubrobacteraceae bacterium | reverse complement strand
CCGAGGCGCAGCTGCGCCTCCACCTTGTCGCCCTCGGTGACCGCCACCGAGCGCATGTTGTCGCCGAAGCGGATCACCGTCAGGTGACGCAGCTCGTCGAGGCCGGCGGCCGCCCGTGACCAGCCGCCGATCCGCGCCTGGACGGCCGGATCGGTCCAGTGGCCGGCGACGATCTTGCGCGCCAGGCGCAGCCGAGCGCCGATGTAGCCGAACTCGCGGTCGCCGTGCGCGGACTGGTTCAAGTTCATGAAGTCCATGTCGATCTCCGCCCACGGCAGCGACCGGTGAAACTGGGTGTGGAGGTGCAGCAGGGGCTTTGCGAGCACCGTCAGCCCGCCGATCCACATCTTGGCCGGGGAGAACGTGTGCATCCAGGCGATGACGCCGATGCAGTCGTCGTCGGCGCTCGCGTCCAGGCAGGCGCGGCGGATCGCCTCGGAGGTGGTGAGCACCGGGCGATGGACGATGCGGACGGGGATCGCGGCGGCGTCCTGCAGGCCGGCCGCGACCTCGAGCGACTGCGCCTGGACGCGGGCGATCGTCTCCTCGCCGTAGAGGTGCTGGCTGCCGGTGAGAAACCACAGCTGCTTGTCGGCCAACCCGCTCACGACCCCACCTCCCTGGCCGCCGCCGGGGCGACCGTCTGAACCTCTCCACTCACTGCGCGGAGTCTATGCAATCGTATTCATCAACCCGCGTCAGCCGCGATTCTGAAGCTCACGCAGCCACCGGTTCATGAACACGCCGCGCGGATCGAGCTCGGCGCGCAGCCCCCACCAACGCCCCTCGAGGGCCAGGGCGGGCGGTCTCGACGTGTAGAGCTTGCCCCAGTGCGGGTGGGCGGTGAACGGCGCGAGCGTCGCCTCGACCGCCGCGCACGCCGCCGCCACCGCCTCGGGCTCCAGGCGCCAGGTGAAGTGCAGGCCCGCGCAGTGCCGCCGGTACTGCGGGCTCATCCACAGGGCGTCGGCGGCGACCGTGCGCAGCTCGGCGATCCGCAGCAGCGGCTGAATCGTGGCGGCGAGCGGTCGCAGCGCCGCGAGCGCGGCGGTCGCGTCGCCGCGGTCGACGAAGAACTCCGACTGGATCTCGGCGCCGGAGCTCGGGGTGAAGCCCGAGCGGAAGTGGGGGAGGCGCTCCGACCACGGTCCGGGGACGCCAAGCTGCGCGGTGACATTCTCCGACCGGGCGCCCGGCACCGGGTTGCGGGTCTCGTGCGCGGCCCGGGCGCCGAACAGCTCGACGCTCCTCGCGGCCTCGGCGTCGCGCTTGACGAGCACCATGCGGGCTCGATCGCCGAAATCGTGGAACACGCTCACGCTGTAGCCGGCGCCGGTGACCGCGTCGAAGTGGTCCTCCAGCGCCGCCCACTCGAGGTCCAGGTACACGTCCTGGGCCAGTGAGTAGGCGGGGACGCACTGCAGCGTCACCCGCAGGATCACTCCGAGGGCCCCGAGATGGACGGCCGCGCCGGGCAACCGCGGGTCGGCGGCCGTGAGCTCGACGAGGTCGCCGTCGGCGGTGAGCAGCGTGAGCCCGCGGACCGCGGTGGCGAGGTTGCCGTTCGGGTCACCGGAGCCGTGGGTCGCGGTCGCGATCGCCCCGGCGACCGAGATGTGCGGCAGGGACGCGAGGTTCTCGAGCGCGAGGCCCGCCTCGCCGAGGGCCTGCGCGAGCTGGGCGTAGGTGACCGTCGCCCCGACCGTCGCGGTCATCGCGTCCCGGTCGATGTCGATCGTGCCGGCACCCGGCAGCCCGTCGAGCTCGATCAGCGTGTCGGCGTCCCCGATCGCGCTGAACGTGTGCCGGGTCGCGAGCACCTGCATGGAGCCGTGGTTGTTGGCGAGCAGCGTGCGCAGCCCGTCGAGGCGGTCGGGACGCTCCAGGGTGGTCGCCCGGTAGCGGTGGCTGCCCGACCAGTTGCTCAGCGGCGCGTGGGTGGCGGTCACGGCCATCGAGGCTATCCCCACTCAACCTTTCGCCGGGGGTGACGATATGTCTATGTGGTGAACCGCGCCGCGCCCCGATACCGCCGTTCCCGAGCACTCGTCGCCGCCTACCCGGGCGTGGGGCTGATCCCGATCGCCTGGCTGTGGATCCTCGTCGATCCGGTGGCGTGGGGGGCCTACGGGCTCTCGCTCGGGCTGCTCGCGCTCGCCTGCGGTGCGGAGGCTCGGCGCGTGCGCCGCCGTCAGTCCGGTCCGGTGGCCCGGCTCCTCCCCGCGCTCGCGTTCCTGGCCGCGGTCGGATGCCTGCGCCAGGCCGGCGGCGGGTTCCCCTCGGGGGTCGGGATCCTCGCGCTGCTGCCGGTCTTTCAGGCGGCGCTGTTCGGCCGCGACCGCCGGGAGCTGTGGGCGACGCTCACGGCGATGACCGTGCTCTATCTCGCCCCGATCGTCGTCATCGGCGGCCCCCGCTACCCGCCGACCCAGTTCCGGGCCGGCAGCCTGCTCGTCGCCTCGAGCCTCGTGATCGGCGTTGCGACCTTCGAGCTCGTCGAGCGGGTGCGCCGTGAGGCCAGCGACGCCCGGGTCAGCCGTTCGATGCTCGAGCAGGTCGGCGGCCTCGTCCACGAGCTGTTCGTCTCCCACGACGTCCGGGACGACCTGAGCGCCGGGGCGCTGCGGATCGCCGGTGCGTCGGTGGCGCTGCTCTTCGAACGCGACGGGGACGGGGCGCGGCTGAGCTCCACCTCGGTCGCCGGCATGCCGGCGAGCGA
>CAZZWJ010000097.1:0-6170 GCA_964657875.1 uncultured Solirubrobacteraceae bacterium | reverse complement strand
CGGTGGCGCTGAGCCGCGCGAACCCGGTCGGACGGGCGTTTCTCAGCGGCCGTCCCCAGCTTGTCGAGGGGATCGCCGAGAGTCAGGTCGCCGCCCCGGAGATCTGGCACGCCAGCGGCCGGCCCGAGACGGTGCTCTATCAGCCGCTGGTGCGCGGTGACGAGGTCATCGGCGTGCTCGGGGTCGGCTGGCGCGACGGCGCCGGCGGCGTCGCCGGCGCGCGGGCGAGCGTCATCGCGCTGCTCGCCCACGAGGCGGCGGTCGTCCTGGACCGGGTCGACCGGGTGACCGAGCTCACCGACATGGCCGAAACCGACGCCCTGACCGGGCTGGCCAACCGGCGCGTGTGGGATCACCGAGTCGCCCGCGCGCTGCGCGAGGGCCGTGAGATCACGATCGCGCTGCTCGACATCGACCACTTCAAGCATTTCAACGACACCTGGGGCCATCCCGCCGGGGACCGTCTGCTGCGCGAGACGTCCGCCGCCTGGCGTGAGCTCGTGCGCACCGGTGACCTGCTCGCCCGCCTCGGCGGTGAGGAGTTCGGCCTGCTGCTGCTCGACTGCGAGTTCGCTGACGCCGCCGAGGTCACCGAACGGCTGCGCGACACCATGCCGGAGGGGGAGACCTGCTCGGCGGGGTTGGCCGTGCGCCACGCCGAGGAGCCGATCGACTCGGTGTTCGCCCGCGCCGACCGGGCGCTGTACGAGGCGAAGTCGGCCGGGCGCGACGTCTCCCGGGTCGCCGTCTAGCGCTCGCTCGGTGGGGCGTCGTCGGACCCGTGTGCGAACATGTGTTCGTCCATGACCGGCCCCGCGGCCCCCACCATCCTCCACGCCGACCTCGACGCCTTCTACGCCTCCGTCGAGCAGCGTGACGACCCGTCGCTGCGCGGGCGGCCGGTGATCGTCGGCGCCGGCGTGGTGCTCGCCTCAAGCTACGAGGCGCGGGCCCGCGGGGTGCGCACGGCGATGGGCGGCGCCCGGGCGCGGGCGCTCTGCCCGGAGGCGGTCGTCGTCGCCCCGCGATTTGCCGACTACCTCCAGGTCAGCCGCGCGGTGGCCGAGATCTTCCGGCGCACCTCGCCGCTCGTGGAGCCCGTCTCGATCGACGAGGCGTTCCTGGACGTGCGGGGCCTGCAGCACATCTCCGGGACGCCGCTGACGATCGCCGCCCGCCTGCGCCGCGAGGTCTCCGACGAGGTGGGCCTCCCGATCACGGTCGGCCTGGCGAGCACCAAGTTCCTGGCCAAGGTCGCCAGCGCCATCGCCAAGCCCGACGGACTGCTCATGGTCCTCGCCGGCGGCGAGCGCGCGTTCCTGGATCCCCTGCCGGTGGGCCGGCTGTGGGGGGTGGGGCGGGTGAGCGCCGGCAAGCTGCATGCGGCGGGCATCGACACCGTCGCGGAGGTCGCCCGGCTGCCCGAGACGGCACTCATCGATCTGCTCGGGCGGGGCTCCGGCCGCCACGTCCACGCGCTCGCGCTCAACCGCGACCCCCGGCGTGTCCGCAGCGGGATGCGTCGCCGCTCGATCGGCGCCCAGCGGGCGCTCGGGCGCCGCGCCCGCGGTGAGGGAGTCGATCGCGACCGGCTGCGGGCCGATCTCACCGCGCTCGTCGAGCGCGTGGCGCGGCGGCTGCGCGGCGCCGACCGGGTCTGTCGCACGGTCGTGCTGCGGCTGCGCTTCGACGACTACACGCGGGCGACCCGGTCACGCACGGTCAGTGAGGCGACCGCGCGCACGTCGACGCTCGAGGCGATCGCGCGCGGGCTGCTCGACGGGTGCGACGGGCTGATCGCCCGCCGCGGTCTGACCCTGATCGGGGTCGCGCTCACCAACCTCGGCGACGCGCGGGCGGTCCAGCTCGCGCTCCCGTTCGACCGCACCGCCGAGCTGGACCGCACGCTGGACGCGGTGCATGCCCGGTTCGGGTCCGCGGCGGTCCGTCGGGGCACCCTCCTCGGCCGGCCGGCCGAGGAGTGGATCTCCCCGCTGGAGTGAGTCGCGGGTCTGCGGGGCTCGGGTGGCCGGTGGCGCTCAGGGCCAGGTGGCCAGGATGTGGGCGCGCATCGCGTCGTCGCCGGGGCGCATCGCGAGGCCCGGGAGCTCGTCCCGGGTGATCCAGCCCAGCGCCCGGATCTCGTTCCCGGCGACCGGCTCACGGTCGGAGATCTCGGCCCGGACGGCGAGCTTCAGGCGCTGATAGCCGCGCCCCGGGCCCACGCACGGGTGAACCGTGGTGAGGTCGACGCCGCGCAGCTCGGCCCCGAGCTCCTCGGCGAGCTCCCGGGCCAGGCACGCCTCGAGGGTCTCGCCGTGCTCCCAGCCTCCGCCCGGCAGCTCCCAGTAACCGTCGGGCTCCTGGACGACGAGCAGCCGGCCGTGGGCGTCATGGACGAGCGCCTTCACCGACACCCGGTAGAACGGGCTGGGCAGCGGATCGTCACTCACAGCCGGTTCATTCTCGCGCGGCCGATGGGTCGGCGCGGATCGGTGCGGGTGGGCGGTCGCTCACGGGGCGCCGACGCGGGTGAGCATCCGCGCGCCGCAGCCGGCCCCGGTCGCCACCGCATCGGCGATCGAGCCTCCGGCGGCGAGACCGAACGTGAACCCGGCGGCGAACGAGTCCCCACAGCCGTAGCTGTCACGGACCGGTCCCGGCAGCGGCGCCGCCGGCCAGCGGCCGCGCTCGACGGGGCGGCCGTCGCCCTCACGCCAGTGGCCGCCGTCGGCGCCCTCGGTGGCGACGAGCAGGCCGGCGACCTGCGCCCAGCCCGTCAGCGCGCCGGTCTCACCGGCGTCGGAGGCGCTGAACACGGCGGCGTCGATCCCCGTCTGCGCGGTGAACGTGTCCGGGGCGGCGATCCGGGTGCTCACCACGAGGGAGCCCGAGCGCCCGGCCTCGGCAAGCAGTCCGGCGTCGGCGGCGGTCGCGTAGACGCCGTCGGCGGCGTGCAGCGGCTCGAGGTCCAGCGCGTCGGCGAGCGACGGCGCGTGGCGTTCCCCGACGGTGACGATCGTCCGCTCGCCGCCGTCCTCGAGCGTCGTGAACACGTACCGGGTGCGACCCGCTCGCCGCGCCGCGTGGACGGTGATGCCGCGCTCGCGCAGCTGCGCCACCGCTCGCTCGGCCCGGTCGTCGGTGGCCAATGCCGTGTAGAAGTGGACCTCGGCGCCGAGCTGGGCGAGCACGGTCGCGGCGACGACGGCACCCCCGCCGGCATGCTCCATCAGCCGTTGACCCTCGGCGAGTCCGCCGCGGGGCGGCTGGCGCGCGACGCGCACGAAATCGACCCACTCGGTGTGCCCCACGACCGCGACCCGCGTCATCGCCCAGACGCTAGCCGTCGTTGCCGCCGCCCCGTCGCCGGCTGGCGCGGGCTCTCAAGACCCCGGGACCCGAGGACCCGGCGGCCCGGGGGCGCTCCGGGCTCAGGCGGCGATGCGCCGCGCGGAGGGCACCTGGCGCACCGTCGTGGGCAGCAGCGGCAGCAGGCCGTGGCGGATCGCGACCGCTCCGCTCTGCACGAGCGCCTTGCGCGCGAGCAGCGGCATCAGCATCGAGAATCCGTACTGGCGGCGGATCTCGGCCGGCAACAGCGCGATCGTGATGAAGTTCACCGTCTCCAGCAGCGGCCGGGCGACCGTCGGAACCGGCGGATCGAGCACGATCTGCTTGGCCCGCCGCCGCGCCCAGTCACCGACGCACAGTCGTCCGCCGGTGAGCATCTCCACGCCGTAGTCGTGCAGATCGGCGAGCGTCTCGGGCATCTGGCTCCGGCGCAGCCCGAACAGCTCGCCGACGACTTTGTAGTCCTCCCACAGCGCGGCGCGCTGCAGCGGCGAGAGGTCATCGACGTACGTCGTGTAGACCAGCGTCGCGGAGTCGACGAGCGTGTAGAGGATCCACATGAGCAGCTCGGGGTCATCGGCGCGATAGGGGGTGCCGGCGGGGAAGATGCCGACCGCCTCGGGCAGCCGCCCGCGCACGCGACGATGCATGGCGCGGACCTTCGCGGTCATGCGGTCGGCGTCGGCGCGGGAACCGAACGTGATCGCGTCGAGCACCATCGCGGTCCGCGCCAGGCGTTCGTAGGGGGCGTCGAGGGAGTCGGAGTGGGCGAGCAGTCCGCCCACGGCGAGCGGGTGTGCGGCCTGCATGAGCAGGGCGCGGGAGCCCGACAGCGCCAGCGCCCGCTCGCCCATCACCCGGCGGATCATCGAACGGGGGCCGAAGTAGGTGTCGCGGCGGGGTGAGGCGATCGAGACGACGTTGCGCATCTGGTGAAGATGCCCGTTCTCGGGGTCCGTAGACGTGCCGGTTCGCGTGCCGGTCAGCATGTCGACCAAAAGACGCCGTGCATTGCCCTCAAGACCCCCCGGCGGGAGGTCGATGAAGGAGTTAGATGAACGCGACCTTCGCCGCCTCCCCGGCCCATACCATCTCCAAGATGGATTTAAGTCGACATCACGACGAGTCCGCCACCCGATTGACGCGTCTGCGGGCTCTGGTGGACGCGGGCGTCGCCCTCGACGAGTCCACCGACGTGCCGTTCCTGCGGGAGGAGATGGCGCGGGCATCGGCGGCCACCGAACCGGCCGCCGGGGTGCTCGCCGCCGCCGCCGACGAGCGCTCCGAGCAGCTGGGCTATGACCTCAACTACTTCGAGCTCGAGCTCCTGTGGCGCGATGATCCGGCGCTGGCCGCGGTCAAGCGCCTGTACGACCGCGAGCGCGCCCGCTGGCGACGCGCCAACGGGATCCTCGGCGAGCACGAGATGCTCCTCCATGGCGAGGCGGTCGAGATCGACCGGCGCGCCCCGTACCGTCTGCCCGAAGCGACGACCGTCGATCAGGGTGGGGCCCACCGTTTCGGTTCCGCGGCGTCACCCGCGCTGCGCCGCCGTCTGGCGGGCCTCAGCCGCTGGGCGCGCTGAGCCAACCGGTTCTTACGGTTGACCTTCACCGAGTTGGGTAACCCCGGTCTCGATGACGACCTCCACGCTCCACTCCTCCTCGCGGCGTTCCGTCGCCGCCCGCATCGAAAACGAGACCCTGTTCCTGCGCTGGCAGCAGCATGGCGAGCGGGCGGCCCGCGACGAGCTGGTGCGCCGCTTCCTGCCCCTCGCCCGCAAGCTCGCCCGTCGCTACAGCGGCGCGCGGGAACCGTTCGACGATCTGCTGCAGGTCGCCTCGCTGGGTCTCGTCAAGGCGGTCGACCGCTACGACGTGAGCCGCGGGACCGCCTTCTCGTCCTTTGCGGTCCCGACGATCCTCGGGGAGCTCAAGCGTTACTTCCGGGACCTGGGCTGGGCCGTGCACGTCCCCCGGGGCGCCCAGGAGCTCGCCGTCAAGGTCGAGGAGGCGACGCAGCGCCTGAGCACGCACAGCGGGCACGCGCCCACGGTGAGCGAGCTCGCCCAGTTCCTCGAGATCGAGATCGGCGACGTGCTGGACGCGCTGGAGACCGCGCGCGCCCACCACGCCTCCTCGTTGGATGCGCCCCACGACGACGGCGAGGGCGAGAGCGGCAGCCTCGTCGACAGCTTCGGCGCCGAGGACCCGTCGCTGCTGCTCGCCGATGATCGCGTCACGGTCGACGAGGCGTCGCGCCTGCTCACCGCGCGGGAGCGCGAGGTGCTGCGACTGCGGTTCGTGGAGGACCTCACGCAGACGCAGATCGCCGACCGGGTCGGGGTCTCGCAGATGCAGATCTCCCGGATCCTGCGCCGCGCGGTCGCCCGCCTGGGCGAGATCACGGAAGCCTGAGGGACCGCTCCCGAGCCGGTGGAGCCCTGGCTTGAGCCGCCGCGGGGCAGTGGATCCGGCGCGATGACCGCGTCCGGGCCGATCGTCGTGCTCCAGCTCGAGAGCCGACCCCAGACGCTCACGATCGTGCGCGGGATGCTCAGCGGGGTCGCCGAGCTGCTGGAGATGGATCCGGAGCTGCTCGACGACCTGAAGACCGCCACCTCGGAGGCCTGCAACAACGTCGTCCTGCACGCCTACGGCGAGACCACCGGTTCGATGTGCATCCGCGTCTTCGCCGACGCCGACGAGCTGCGGGTGGTCGTCGAGGACCGTGGCGCCGGGCCGGGTGGTGCCGGGGTCGCCGGCGGCGAGGGGATCGGCGTCTCGGTGATGCGTGCGCTCGCGCGGGAGGCGACG
>CAZZWJ010000096.1:0-8952 GCA_964657875.1 uncultured Solirubrobacteraceae bacterium | reverse complement strand
CCACACCCCCGCGGCGCTCGTCCCCGCCTCGGCGTCGACGAGCACGCCGCCGTCGCAGTCAAGTCCCGCGTCACGGGCCAGCCGGTCATTCGCCGCTGCCCCGACCCCGACGAGCACGCAGTCGCACGCCACCTGGCGCCCGTCGGCGAGCGTCACCGCGCCCACCGCGCCGGATCCGTCGTCGGTGAGGTCCGACACCGTCGCCCCGGTGAGGATCTCGGTGCCGCGGCGGCGATGATGACGGGTGAGGTGGTCCGACAGCTCGGGGCTGGCGATCCGCTCCAGCACCCGCGCCTCACGCTCGATCACGGTCACCGCGACTCCCGCGCGGCCCGCCGCGGCGGCGATCTCCAGCCCGATGTAGCCGCCGCCGACGACCGCCAGCCGGCACCCCGGGCGCGTCGCCGATCGCAACGCCCGGGCATCGGCGATCGTGCGCAGCGCATGCACCCCGGTGAGGTCGGCGCCGGGGACCTCGAGACGACGGTTCACTGAACCCGTCGCCAGGATGAGCGCGTCGTAGGCGAGCGTCGTGGCGTCGTCGCAGGTGAGCACCCGCGCCGCCGGATCGATCGAGCGCACGCGGGTGTCGGTGCGCAGGTCGATCGACTGCTCGGCGTAGAACCCGAGTGGCTTGAGTGGCTGCTCGGCCTCGTCGGGGGTGAACCCCTTGGACAGGGGCGGCCGGTGGTAGGGCGCGACCGGCTCCTCGCCGAGGAGGACGATCTCCCCGGCGAAGCGCAGCTGGCGCAGGAACGCGGCGGCGCTGCCGCCGGCGTGGCCGGCGCCGACGATCACCACCCGTCTCACCGGATCTGGAGCGCTGTTCATCGCCGGCTTCAGCGCCACCGGTCAGGCGAGCTTGACGCGCACCGGCAGCGACTTCAGTCCGCCGACGAAGTTCGTCTGCACGTACTTGGGCTCGCCGGTGACCTCGATCGACTCCAGCCGCGGGATCAGCTCGGCCATGAGGATGCGCATCTCCATCTTGGAGATGTGCTGGCCGATGCAGACGTGCGGCCCGAACCCGAAGGCGAGGTGCTTGTTCGGCCGGCGGGTGATGTCGAAGGACTCCGGATTCTCGAACTCGGCCGCGTCGCGGTTGGCCGACGCGTAGAGCAGCATCATCCGGTCGCCCTTGTGCACGGTCTCGCCGCCGACCTCCGTGTCCGCGGTGGCGGTGCGCATGAAATGGCGCACCGGTGAGGACCACCGCAGCGCCTCGTCGACGAGGCCGGGAATCAGATCGGGATTCTCCTTGACCAGCCGCAGCTGATCGGGGTTCTCGGCAAGCGCCTTCAACCCGCCGGCGATCGTCGAGGATGTCGTGTCGTGGCCGGCGGACGCGACCGCGATGTACCAGCCGTTCTGCCAGGACTGATCCAGCGGCTCGCCGTCGACCTGAGCCGTCGCGATGTAGGTGCCGAGATTGTCCTCCGGATGGGCGCGCTTGGCCTCGGCGAGCTTGGTGAAATACGCGTTGAAGCCGTCGGTGGCGGCCCGCCACATCTTGGCCGCGGCCTCCGGGTCGAGCTGGACCTCCTCGCGCTGCTCCTCGGGATCGTGGGTGCCGAAGAACTCCTGGGTGAGCTTGAGCATCTGCGGCTCATCCTCGGCGGGCACCCCGAGCATCGTCATGATCACGTGCAGCGGGTACAGGAGCGCGAAGTCCTTGACGAGGTCGCACTCCCCGCCGGTGGCCTTCAGGCGGTCGACGGCCTCCGTGGCCTGTTGGCGGATCGTGTCCTCGTAGACGCGGATCGCCTTGGGCAGAAACCACCCGGCGGCGCCGCCGCGGATGCGGGCGTGCTCCTCGGGTCCCATGAACGTCGCCGTGTCCATCGGGCGAATCGACCCCCCGGCGAGTGAACGCTGAAAGGAGTCGTTGGCCTGGTCCTGGAGGATCGCGTTGTCGTGGTCCTCATAGCAGGAGTGAAACAGCTCCGGATCCCGCTCGACGGTCATGATGTCGGCGTACCGCGTGACCAGGCGCAACGGGTCATAGCCGTCGATCCGCGCCTCGCCGAGCGGCATGTTCTCGCGCAGCCAGGTGTAGGCGTCCCAGAAGTCCCGGCCGGTGCGGTAGGACTCGGGGAGCACGGCCGCCCGGGCGATGTCGTCCGGGATGACGGGCACCTGCGCTGTGGTGGCGGTGGTCATGGTCACGCCTCCTGGGGATCGAGGTAGATCGACTTGACGGTGAGGAAGTGGGCCATCCCCTCCGGTCCGAGCTCGCGACCCAAGCCGCTCGCCTTCACGCCGCCGAACGGCGCCGTGGGATCGTTGGAGTAGCCGTTGATGCCGATCGTCCCGGTCTGCACGCGACGGGCGATCGCCAGACCGCGTTCGTGGTCGGCGGTCCACACCGAGCCGCCGAGGCCGTAATCGGAGTCGTTGGCGATCGCGACCGCTTCATCGTCGGTGTCGTAGGGGATGATCGAGAGCACCGGTCCGAAGATCTCCTCCCGGGCGACGGTGTCGGTGTTCTTCACGTCGGCGAGCACCGTCGGCTGGACGAAGTACCCGCGCGACATGTGGTCGGGTCGCCCGCCTCCGACGACCACCCGGGCGCCCTCGCTCCTGCCCTTGGCGATGAAGCCCTCGACACGCTCGCGCTGGCGCGCGCCCGTCATCGGTCCGATCTGGGTGCCCGGATCCAGGGCGTCTCCGACCGTGACCCCGCCGAGCAGGCCGGCGAACGCGTCGACGACCTCGTCGTAGTGACTGCGCGGGGCGAGGATGCGGCTGTTCAGCCAGCAGGTCTGGCCGTTGTTCATCAGGCAGGCGCCGAACAGCTGCTCCATGTGGCCGGCGAGATCGGCATCGTCGAGCACGATCGCGGCCGACTTGCCGCCGAGCTCGAGGCTCACCGGCCGCAGCAGCCGGCCGCAGGTCTCGGCGATGGTGCGTCCGGCCGCGGTCGAGCCGGTGAAGGCGACACAGTCGACGTCGGGGTGGGAGACGAGGTAGGCGCCGAGCTCCCGTCCGCCGGGGATGAAACTTAGCACTCCCGGGGGCAGACCGGCCTCCTCGGCGGCTTCGGCGACGACGAAGCAGTCCAGCGGCGTCTCGGGCGAGGGCTTGACCACGAGCGTGCAGCCGGCGGCGAGCGCCGGGGCGATCTTCATGAACGCCAGCGCCTGGGGGAAGTTCCAGGGCACGATCGCCGCGACGACGCCGATCGGCTCCTGGGTGACGAGCGTCTGGCCACCGAACGGGTTGGCGCGCGTCTGCTCCAGCGGCCATTCCTGGATCTGCTGCCCGTAGTAGCGGCAGAGGATCGCCGGGAATGCGCCCTCCAGCTGGGATGAGATCGCGATCGGCATCCCGTTCTGGGCGGAGACGAGCTTGGCCAGCTGATCAGACCGGGCCTCCAGGGCCGTCGCGAAGCGGTCCAGGACCTCCGCCCGCTTCGCCGGCGCCCACCGCGACCAGCCGGCGGGGTCATCGGCGGGCGGCGGCGACCGCGCGGTCGCCGTCGGCGTTGTCGCAGTCGGGCGCCGATCCGATGGTCTGCTCGGTGCTCGGTGAGGTGACGGTGAAGCGGGCGGAGCCGGCGGGGGTCACCCACTCACCGCCGATGTACAGGCGGTCGAACTCCTGAGCGGCGGGAACGGTGGCGGATTGCATTCTTGGGTCTCTCCTGGGCGGGGTGGATCGGGATGGGGGTGGGTCCGGCGTCGGGTCAGCGGTCGTTGACGAGTACGACCTTCACCGCCTCGCCGCGGCTCTGCGCGGCGATGGCGTCGTTGATCTCGGCGAACGGGAACGTCGTGATGAGCCGGTCGAACGGGAACCGCCCCTCCCGGAAATGGGTGAGCAGCTCGGGGATGAAGACATCGGGCTCGCTGTCACCCTCGGTGATCCCGCGGATCGTGAGGCCGAGCACCATCGGGGCGATCAGCGGGAGCGCCATCGTCGCCGAGAAGTCCTCGGGGACGCCGACGAGCCCGATCGTCGAGCGATGGCCCATCGCCGCGATCAGCGACTCGAGGATCTCGACCCGGCCGGTGGTGTCGAAGGCGTAGTCGACCCCTCCGGCGACGATCTCCCGGACCGCATCGCCGAGGGCGACCCCGGCCGTCGGGTCGATGACGTCGGTGGCGCCGAGCGACAGCGCGAGCTCGCGACGGTCGGGGTGCGGTTCGGAGACGAGGATGGGCGAGCAGCCGCGGATCACCCCGGCCATCACCGCGGCCAGACCGACGGGGCCGGCGCCGAGGACGAGCAGCGAGGATCCCGGTTGGCACTCCATCACGTTGATCACCGCGCCGGCACCGGTCTGCAGTCCACAGCCGAGCGTGCCGACGATCTCCAGCGGGAGGTCGTCGTCGACCTTGACCACGTTGCGCTCGTTGGCGAGCGCGTGGGAGGCGAAGGACGACTGTCCGAAGAAGTTCGCGTTGATCGGGCTGTCGCCGGAGTTGATGGTGGCGCTCCCGTCCGGCCGCCCGCCGCCGTAGTTGAGCTCCATGAAGTGCAGGCAGTAGGTCGACGCTCCGTCCGAACAGGACGTGCACCTGCCGCAGCTGTTGAACGTGATCGCCACGTGGTCGCCGGGCGCCACCTTGCTGACGCCGGTGCCGACCGCGGTGACGATGCCGCTGCCCTCGTGGCCGAGGACCGCGGGCTGGGCGAACGGCAGGTGACCGTCGCGGGCGGCGACATCGGTGTGACAGATCCCGACCCCGACGATCTGCACGACGACCTCGTCCTCGCGCGGATCGTCGAGGTCGAGCTGCTCCAGCGTGAAATCCGAATGCGGGGCTCGCGCGACCGCGGCGGTGATGTTCATCGACCGACCCGCTCGCGCGCGTCATCGCCTCGCACCGTGCGTGCAGTTCTCAGCGTCACTGACTCTCCCTCCGAAGGCGGCCGAATGGGCCCGGCCACCGATCCATCGTGCTCCATGCAGCATCGGTGCGCAATATCTACCGCAGATAAAACTCGGCTCTGGATCTATCCGTGGGTGGGTATCGGCGGCGGGGAGTGGGGACGGCGGCGCCGGCTCCCCGCGCGTCCCCCGTGGCCCGGTGGTGGCCGGTGTGTCAGAGCGCCCCGACCCGCCGGTTGGAGAGCGCCACAACCGGTGACGGCGTCGATGCCCCACGCGGTTGGTGGACAAAATACGCTGGGTTCGTGGTCGCCGCCGAATTGCCGGAGCTCGACCCGGCGCCTCGGACGCCGCATCCCGGCGAGGCGTCGGCTGTCGCGGCGCAGGCGGAAGCCCGGCGTCTCGCCGCCGAGCTGCTGCCGCGCAGCGACATGGTCGCCGAGGAGGTGCTCCGGGCCGTGCTCGCGGGGGTTCCCCAGCTGGTGGCCACCGGCAGTCCCGACGCGGTGGCGGTCACGCGGCAGAGCACCGAGCAGAACATCGGCGCGATGCTGGCCACGATCGCCTTCGGGGTGGCGCCCAACCAGACCGAGCCCCCCGCGGCCACGCGAGAGCTGTTACGCGCCACCGTCGCCGCCGGCGGCGATGTCACGGTCCTGTTCAGCGCCTACCGCGTGGGTCACCGCCGTCTCTGGGAATGCTGGTCTGACCACGTGGCGACCTCGATCAGCGACCCGGAGCTCGAGCGCCAGGTCCTGCATCAGACCTCCGACCACTTCTTCACCTTCATCGACCACAGCTGTCTGTGCCTGCTTGAGCAGTACCGCGCGGACTTCAGCGCGGATCCGGCCCTGATCGCGGTGAGCGACGACGCCAGTGCGGCCAAGCGCCAGCTCATCGATGCGCTCGTGTCGGCGAACGCGGTGGATCTGGATCACGCGCGGATCGCGCTGGGGTACGAGCTGGGGAACCATCATCTATCACTCGTGCTCATCCCGGTGACGTCGCGGGTGGACCTGCACCGGGTGTTGAGCGACGTGCGCACGCTGCTGGGTCCGGCGCAGGTGCTCACCCGACTCAACGCGGACGGCACCTGGTGGGTGTGGCTCGGATACCGCACGCGGCCGACGGCCGAGGACCTCGAACGCCTGTCGTCGATGGTCCTCGACGACGCGATCGTGGCGCTGGGGGACAGCGACTTCGGCCTGCGCGGGTTCCGGCGCTCCCACGAGCAGGCGCTGGAGACCGAACGGACCGTCCGGCTGGCCCGCACGCTGCGGCCGGGGGTCGTCCGCCACGAGGAGATCGCCCTTGCGGCGCTGCTGTGCACCGACCAGGTGAGAGCCGAGGAGTTCTCGGCGCAGCGCCTCGGGCCGATGGCCCAGGAGGGCGAGGCGATGGCCCGGCTGCGGACGACGGTGCGCGTGTACCTGTCGTGCGGGCGCAGCAAGCTGCGCGCGTCGGAGCGGCTGCACGTGCATCAGAAGACGGTGACCTACCGGTTGTCCCGCGCCGAGGAGCTGCTCGGCCGCTCGATCGCCGAGGACGCCGCCGAGCTCGACGCGGCGCTGCGCATCCATTTCACCCTGTTTGGCGTGTAGGCCATGAGCCCGCGGGCGCTGGTCACCGGCGCCGGTCGCGGGATCGGCCGCGCGATCGCGCGGCGACTGGCCGCCGACGGGGCCACGGTCGTGTGCGGCGGCCGTGACCTCGCGGCGCTGCAGCAGACCGCCGAGCTGATCTCGCGCGCCGGGGGACACGCGATCGTGCACGTGCTCGACCTGCGCGACGGCGCCGCGATCGCCGAGCTGCCCGCGCGCTGCGGCGCGCTGGACGTCGTCGTCTCCAACAGCGGCGTGAGTGGGCCGACGGCTGCAGTGTGGGAGATCGACCCCGCGCAGTGGGATGAGACGCTCGCCGTCAACCTCACCGGCGGCTTCCTGCTCGCGCGCGCGGTGCTTCCCGAGATGCTCGCGCGCGGCTCGGGCAGCCTCGTGTTCATCGGTTCCACGACCGCCGCGCGCCCGTTGCCCGGGCGCGCCGCCTACGCGGCCTCCAAGAGCGCGCTCGTCGGCCTCGTCCGCAGCCTGGCGCTCGATGCCGGACCCTTCGGGGTGCGGGTGAACCTCGTCTCCCCGGGACCGACGGATGGGCCCCGCCTGGAGTCGGTGCTCGGGGATCAGGCGACGGCGCGTGGCCTCACCCCCGAGCGGATGCGCGAGCAGTTCCTCGTCGCCTCGCCGCTCGGGCGGCTCACCGAGTCCGCCGACGTCGCTGACGCCGTCGCCTTCCTCGCCGGGGACCGGGCTCGCGCCATCACCGGCGCCGAGCTCACCGTCGCCTCGGGGATGGTGATGGCATGAGCCGGCCGGGCCCGACGCTGCCGGTCGCGATGTTCGAGGCGACCGTCGCCCGGCTGCGGGAGCGGCCGCTGCTCTACAGCTTCCAGACGCCGATCCCGGCCGACCGGTGCGCGGAGCTCGTCGACGGGATCGCCAGCGGCCTGTGCGGGCTCGGCGTGCGGGCCGGCGACCGCGTGGCGCTGCTGCTGCAGAACGACCCGCAGTTCGTGCTCGCCTCGGTCGCGGTGTGGCGGCTGGGGGCGATCACCGTCCCCATCAACCCGATGCTGCGCCCGCGGGAGCTCGCCCACCACCTCACAGACGCCGGCGCGACCGTGCTCATCGCCCTCGACGAGCTGTTCACCGACGGGGTCGTCGCGGCGCTGGCCACGACGGCGGTTGGATGTGTCCTCACCACCGGCGCGCTGGACCTGTGCGCCGAGCGCTCGTCGGAGCCGGCGGCCCTCCCCGATCCGGGCGGCCTGCCGGTCCACGATCTGCTCACGCTCGCGCGCGAGAGCGCCGGCCCGCAGCCCGACGTCCGCATCGGGCCCGACGACGTCGCCGTGCTCACCTACACCTCGGGCACCACCGGGCCGCCGAAGGGAGCGATGAACACGCACGCCAACATCGCGTTCGCCTCCGAGACCTACCGGGAGCGGCTCGAGGTCGGCGATGGCGACGTGATCCTGGGGATCGCTCCGCTGTACCACGTCACCGGGCTCACCGCCCACATCGGCCTCGGCCTCGCCGCGGCGATCCCGACCGTGCTCGCCCACCGCTTCGACGCCGCGGAGGTCGCCCGGCTCACCGAGCGCCATCGGGCCTCGGTCACCGTCGCCGCGATCACCGCCTATCTGGCCCTCGCCGCCGATCCGGCGGTGACGCGAACGTCGCTGGTGAGCCTCACCCGGGCCTTCAGTGGTGGCGCGCCGATCCCGCCGGCGGTGGTGACCCGCCTCCACGAGCGCCTCGGGGTTCTGATCCGGCCCGTCTACGGCCTCACCGAGACGACCGGTCCGACTCACATCTGTCCGCCCGAGGAGTCGGCCCCGACCCATCCCGAGACCGGTGCGCTGGCCGTCGGCCGGGCGGTGCCGGGAACGACGGTGCGCATCCTCGACGAGCGCGGGGCGGCGCTCACCCCCGGGGAGACCGGCGAGATCGCCGTCGCCGGACCCCAGGTCGTCCCCGGGTACTGGCGCCTCGCGCAGGAGACGGCGGCCGCGTTTGACGACCACGGGCTCATGCACACCGGTGACGTCGGGGTGATCGACGCGCAGGGATGGCTGTACGTGGTGGACCGCCGCAAGGACATGATCGTCGCCTCCGGGTTCAAGGTGTGGCCGCGCGAGGTGGAGGACGTCCTCTATGAGCATCCGGCCGTCCGCGAGGCCGCCGTGGTGGGTGTCCCCGACGAGTACCGCGGTGAGACCGTGTGGGGCTACGTGTCCCTGCAGCCCGGGAGCGTCGTCGGCGAAGCGGAGCTGATCGAGTTCTGTCGCGAGCGGTTGGCCGCCTATAAGTATCCCCGCGCCGTGCGGCTGCTCGACGAGCTGCCCAAGACCGCGTCGGGCAAGATCAAGCGCGGCGAGCTGCGGGCGCCATGCGCGGGCTGACGCCGGTGGGGTGAACGTTTTCAGCCGGTGTCGCCGGCCAGGGCGATGAAGTAGTCCAGCGCCTCCGGATTGGCCAGCGACTCCCGGGCGGCGGCCTGCTCGGGCGGGGTGCCGGTGAGGATCCGCTTCACCGGCACCTCCAGCACCTTGCCCGACA
>CAZZWJ010000095.1:0-8965 GCA_964657875.1 uncultured Solirubrobacteraceae bacterium | reverse complement strand
GGTCGATCTCACACGAACTGCGCCGCCGCGTGGCCCGACGCCCATGCCCACTGAAAGTTGAAACCACCGAGGTGGCCGCTGACGTCGAGGACCTCGCCGATGAAATAGAGCCCCGGGCTCTTCAGTGATTCCATCGTCTGGGAGGACACCTCCCGGGTGTCGACACCGCCCAGGGTGACCTCGGCGGTGCGGTAGCCCTCGGTGCCGGCCGGGACCACCTGCCAGGCGCGGAGCTTGTCGGCGAGGTCGTGCAGTCCGGCCGGGGTGTACTGCTTCATCGGCCGCGACGCGGACCAGTGATCGGCCAGCAGAGCCGCCATCTTCCGGGTGAAGACCTCGCCGAGCACGGTCTTCAGCTCGCTGTCGGGGCGTGCGGCCTGCCTGCCCCTCAGCCACTCGACGGCGTCGCGGTCACACAGCAGGTTGATCTCGACGGTGTCGCCCGGGTGCCAGAAGGAGGAGATCTGCAGGATGGCCGGGCCGCTGAGGCCGCGGTGGGTGAAGAGGATGTTCTCGCGGAAGCTCTGGTCGTGGCAGTTGACCACGCAGGGCACCGAGGTGCCCGACAGCTCGTTGCACAGTTCCCGGAGCCGGTCGGTGATCGTGAACGGCACCAGCCCGGCGCGGGTGGGCCACACGTTGTGGCCGAACTGCCGGGCGATCTCATAGCCGAAGCCGGTGGCGCCCAGGGTCGGAATCGACAGGCCGCCGGTCGCGACCACCAGCGACGGTGCGGCGACGGCCCCCAAGTCGGTGCTCAGCCGGTATCCCCCATCGGTCCGCTCTATCTGATGGACCGAGGTGTTCAGGCGCAGGTCGACCCCCGCCCGCCGGCACTCCTCCAGGAGCATCTCGAGGATGTCCTTGGACCGGTTGTCGCAGAACAGCTGGCCCAGCTTCTTCTCGTGATAGGGCACACCGTGCTCAGTGACCATCGCGATGAAGTCCCACTGGGTGTAGCGGGCCAGCGCCGACTTGAAGAAATGCGGGTTGTGGGAGAAGAAGTTGGACGGGTCGACGTGCAGGTTGGTGAAGTTGCAGCGGCCACCACCGGACATGAGGATCTTCTTGCCCGCCTTGTTGGCGTGGTCGATGAGCAGCACGTCGCGGCCGCGCTGGGCAGCGGTCAGCGCACACATCAGGCCGGCGGCACCTGCGCCGATGATCACCACGTCGGTCGAGCGCACGACACACATCCTCACAGCACGGTGGAGGGCAGATCCCGGTCGGACAACGTCTCGCGACGTTGCGCAGCGTCAGCCTAGACTCCGGGCCCGTGGACACCGCCGCGCGCAGCCTGGCCCACTGGAGCGAGGAGGGTCGAAGCGAGATGGACGCGTTCTACGCGCTCGCGCGACTGGACTACGAGCGTCTCGCCCGGGGCTTCATCGATCATTCGGCATGGCTGCGACGCGTGGCCGACGGACGCCGACGGATCACGTTGCTCGATGTCGCCTGTGGCTCGGGAAAGTTCCCGGAGGCGTTGTTGGAGTTCGGCGGGGTCGGTGCGCTGTCCGATGAGCTGCGGATCGACTACGACCTGCTCGACCCGTCGGCCTTCTCGCTGTCGGAGGCCGCGCGCGCCCTGCGACCACCGTTCGTCGAGGCCGCCCGCCACGAAACCGTGGTGGAGGAGCTCGAGGACGCCGTCGGACCGTTTGACGTCGTCTGGGCCACCCACGCCCTGTACGCCCTGACGCCGGGCGCGGTCCGCGCCGCGGCCGCACGCATGCTCTCCGCGGTCGCGCCCGGTGGCGCGCTGCTCATCGCCCAGGGCAGCCGCGACGGCCACTACCTGCGCTTCCACCGCCACTTCCTCGACGACCACCGCGACGACGACGGCCGGGGCACGGTGTACGCCGCGTCGGAGGATCTCACCGAGGCGTTACGGGCGGGCGGCGCGGACGTTCACGTGGTCCGGCTGGCCTACGACCACACGATCGCGGTCGAGAACGCGGTCACCGTCGAGGGCTACCTGCAACGCTGCGCCTTCGACGATTCCGTCTCCCTGCAGGAGATGCTGGCGGGCCCGCACCTCGGTCGCTACCTGCGTGACTGTCTCGACGAGGAAGCGGGTCGGTGGCGGTTTCATCACGAAGTCGACGTGCTCCTCGTCGGCGCCGCCTTCGAGGGCCTGATCAGGTAGCCGTCCCGGCGCGACGGGCGCCACCGACTACGTGGCCGGCGTCGCGAGCAGGTCTGAGACGGTCTGCGGTTCGCGGCCGAGGAGAGTTCCGAGCAGCGGGTCGACGCCGGCGAAGAAGCCGTCGCGGGCGGCCTCGTACATGCCGAGCATGAAACGCGCCATGAACTCCGCCTGTCCGGCGGCGACCTGGGCGGCGATCCACGCGTCCTCGCCGATCACCTGAAGCTCGACCGTCCGGCCGGTCAGCTGCGACGCGATCCCGGCGATGTCGCCGAAGGTCGGTGCGGCGCCGGCGGTGAGCGTCGTGGGACCGTCGTAGGCCCCGTCTGAGGCCAGCACGACGGCGGCGGCCTGCGCGGCATCCTCCCGAGCCGTCCACGACACGGGTCCGTCGGCGGGCACGGTGATGCGACCGGTCTCGCGCCAGGGGCCCAGCAGCCAGTCGAGGCTGTGGGCGTAGAAGCCATTGCGCAGTGAGGTCCAGGCGACTCCGGACTCGCGCAGCAGCTGCTCGGTCGCCGCGTGGTCGCGGCCGGGACCGAACGGGGTGTCGGGCGCGGCCCCCTGGTGGCTGGTGTAGAGGATGCGCCCGACGCCGGCGGCGACGGCGGCATCGATCGCGGCGCGGTGCAGGCTCACGGCGTCGGCGTGGGGGTCGCTTGACGACACCAGCAGCAGCTGGTCGGCTCCATCAAAGGCCGCGGGCAACGAGGCGGGGTCGGCATAGTCCCCGCGCCGCACCTCCACGCCACGGTCGGCGAAGCGCTGCGCCTTCGCCGGGTCACGGACGGCGACGATGACCTCGTCGGCGGGCGTGCGCTGCAGCAGATGGTCGACGGTCGAGCCGTTGAGGGCGCCCGTCGCGCCGGTGACGATGATCATGGTCAGTACCTTTGCTGTCGGTGAAGTGCGGTTATCGCCGTGGGGCCGAGGCGGGACCGGATCGCTGACCTCGGGCTAAGGTGATCCCCGATGAGCGCGGCTCTCAAGCCACGACTCTTGCAAGCAGCGCTTGCAGTGGTCGTCCCGGCGCTCACGATCGCCGGCTGTGGATCGAACGGTCATGCGACTCGGCACACGAGCTCGCAGCAGACCACAGCCACGACCACGACGTCGACCCCGACGGTCCACCACGCGCGCCGCCACCTGACCGCCGACGTCTACCGCGCCGATGGCGCCAACCATCTCAGCCCGGTCGTCCGCCACGACCCGGCGCTCGTCTACGTCCCCAACAGCCTGAGCAACACCGTCGACGTCATCAGTCAGAAGACGCTGAAGGTGATCCGGCGGTTCCCGGTCGGCGCGCTGCCCCAGCACGTCACGCCGGCCTACAACCTGAAGACGCTGTACGTCGACAACGACGCGGGCAACAGCCTCACCCCGATCAACCCCCGCACCGGCCTGCCGGGACGACCGATTCCGGTCACCGATCCCTACAACCTGTACTTCACCCCGAACGGCAGGTACGCGATCGTGGTCGCCGAGCGCCTGCGACGACTGGACTTCCGCGATCCGCAGACGATGCAGCTGCGTCACTCGCTGTCGGTTCCCCAGTGCGGCGGCGTCGACCACATGGACTTCTCGGCCAACGGGCGCTACGCCTACGCCAGCTGTGAGTTCTCGGGCGCGATGATCGTCGTCGACCTGCATGACCTCAAGGTGATCCAGACCCTGCACCTGCGCGGGGGCAACGCCAGCCCCCAGGACGTCAAGCTCTCGCCTGACGGGCGCACGCTCTACGTCGCGGACATGAGCAACAACGGGGTCTGGGAGCTCGGTATGAACCCCCGATTGCGGGTCGAGCGCCTGCTGGCGACCGGCGCGGGGGCCCACGGCCTGTATCCGAGTCGCAACGCACGCGTCATGTACGTCTCCAACCGGTCGGCGGGGACGATCTCGGTCGTCAGCTTCAAGACGAGGAAGGTCGTCACGACCTGGCGGCTACCGCCCCCGGCGAGCCCCGACATGGGTGGCGTCTCGGCTGACGGGCGCACGCTCTGGCTCAGTGGGCGCTACAACAGCGTCGTCTACGCGATCAACACCCGGACCGGGCGACTGCGGGCGACGATCCCGGTCGGCAACGGCCCCCACGGCCTCAGCGTGTGGCCCCAGCCGGGCCGCTACTCGCTCGGTCACACCGGCATCCTGCGCTGAGCCCCGAGCCCGCGCAGGCTCAGCGGTACGCGCCGGCCACCCTCAGCGGACGCGCAGGCGCTCCACGAAGCGTGACGTGGTGAGACCGGCCTGCGGGCCGCCGTCGATCGTGAACACGAGCGGGCCGTCGGCGACGACCCCCAGTCCGTGACGGGCGACCGGCAGCGGGGCGAGCGCCGACCAGCTTCCGCGGTGAAGATCGAACCGCTCGACCTGAGGCACCGTCTGAGTGCCGTCCTCACCGCCGACGGCGATGATCCCGCCCCCGGCGGCGACCACCTGAAACCCCGAACGGGCGACGGGCATCGACGGCATCGACTGCCACTGGGCCGCCCCCGGGCGCAGGCGCTCGACATAGGTGAAGCTCACGCCCAGGTCACGCCCGCCGAGGGCCCAGATCGATCCGCCGGCGGCGACGGCGGCGAGGTGCTCGCGGGGGTGGGCGAGGGACGGTCCCAGCGACCAGCGTCCGGTGTCGAAGTCGAAGATCGCCACGCTCGAGAGCGCGGCGGTCGTGTCGTTGCGCCCGCCGACGACGTAGAGCCGGTGGCCGAGCACCGCGGCGCCCGCGGCCGCGCGGGGGATCGGCGCCGACGGCATGACCTGCCAGCGCCCGGTGGTCGGGTCATAGCGCCAGAAGCCGCGCACCGCGTCGGTGCTCGTGTCCCCCGGGGAGGCGTAGCCACCCACCACGTAGAGCCGGCCGTCGTAGGCGACGGCGCTCATGTGGTTGAGCGCGCGGGGCATCGGGCGGACCGAGCTCCACCGCTGGGAGCGAAGGTCCAGCCGCTGGACCTCGGCCGTGGTGTGCCCGGTCGTGTCGAAGCCGCCGACGATGTAGACGTCGTCCCCGACGCGCGCGCCCGACACCTCGACCCGGGGCGTCGGGGCCTCGCGGAGATCGACCCACCGACCGACGGGGATGCCGGTCAGCGGCAGTGGCCGCTCGCCCGCGGGTCGGCGCGCGGCCGGCTTCGCCGTCCGTCGGCTGCGTGAGGAAGAGGAGGGCAGCCGGGTGGCGATCGGGTGCGCGCCTGAGCTCCGGCTGGTTCCCGAGTCGGTCACCAGCCACACGAGCAGGCCGACGACGACGAGGACGACGAGCCCGGCGACGGCCCGCCGCCGCACGTGGGACTTCGTCGGGTGGCGACCGCGGGACGGTCGAGCGGGCGGCCCCGAACTCATCACCCGCGTTCTAGCGCACGCGGATGAGCCGACGATGACAGACGCGCGCGGCGTCCTCCGGCGGCCTGCAGAGGCGAGCGGTGGGAGTCGGTCAGCTGTCCAGATGACTGCGGGCGGATGTTCGGATGGGCGCGACCTGCCGATGACCCCGGAAGTGGTCGGTGGCGGGCGCCTGCCGTCGATCGGAAGACCAACTCGGGCGGGTGGGCGACGATGGCGGTGATGACGAGCCGATCAGGACGGGAGTCCGTGTCGGAGCCGGATCTGGACGCCGTGATCGCGGGCGGGATCCGCGCGGCGTATCAGCCGATCGTCGCGCTGGGCGCCGACGTCGTGGTCGCCTACGAGGCGCTGGCCCGCGGTCCGGTGGGCTCGTCGCTGGAGTCTCCGGGGGCGTTGTTTGCGGCGGCCCACGCCCAGGGGCGAGTCAAGCCGCTGGACAGCGCCTGTTGGACGACGGCGCTGCGCGGTGCGGTGCACGGGGGTCTGCGTCCACCACTGGCGGTGTTCGTCAACGTCGAGCCCGAGGTGATGGGCGTCGGATTGGACGACGCCAGCCGGCGGGTTCTCGATGACGCGCGTCAGCAGCTTCAGATCTTCTTCGAGGTGACCGAGCGAGCACTGACCGCGCGCCCGGCGCAGTTGCTGGACTTCGTGGCGCGCATGCGCGGCCAGGGCCTCGCGATCGCGCTGGACGATGTCGGCGCGGACCGGCGGTCGCTGGCGCTGCTGCCGCTGCTGCGCCCTGACGTGGTCAAGCTCGACATGTCGCTCATCCGCAGCCATCCCAGCCGCCGATCGGGCGAGGTGATGAACGGCGTCTGCGCCTACGCCGAACAGACCGGCGCGCTCATCCTCGCCGAGGGGATCGAGACCGACGCGCATCTGCTCGCGGCCCGGTCGATGGGCGCCACCCTCGCCCAGGGCTGGTACTTCGGTCACCCCGGGCCGCTGCCGAGCACCCATCCCCACCCGTCCGGTTCCGCGGTGACGGTCCGGACGATCCCGCGGGTGCGCTTCGACAGCCCGGCCGAGTTCGTGCACGCCCGCCGGGGGCTCAAGGTCGGGCGTAAGGATGTCCTGCTCAGCATCACCCGGGCCCTGGAGGCCCAGGCCCTGGAACTCGGCGAGCACACCGTCGTCGCCACGGCCTTTCAGCACGTCCGCCACTTCACCCCGCGCACCCGAGCTCGCTACGCCCGTCTGGGCGAGCAGGCGAGCCTGGCCGTCGCGCTCGGCGAGGGGATGCCCGACCCTCCGGCCGCCGGGGTTCGTGGCGTCGATCTCGCCCCCGACGACGTGTTGACCCGGGAATGGGACATCGCGGTGCTCGGCCCCCACTATGCCGGAGCCCTCGTCGCGCGTGACCTCGGCGACACCGGATCCGATCACGAACGCCGCTTCGAGTTCGTCCTCACCTTCGACCGCGAGCTCGTCATCGATGTCGCCGCGGCGCTCATCAGTCGTGTTGCCCCACTTCCACCCGTCACGACGCCCGGGCGCTGAGCAGCGCGGGCGCGCGGCCCGGGCGTCTCAGACCAGCTGGTGGTGAAGGGTCGTCTCGGCGAGGTCGGATTCGCGATGCAGGACGTGGATGAAGGCCGTGACGACCCGCGCGTCGAATTGCGTGCCGACGTGGCGCTGGAGCTCGGCCTGGGCGTGCTCGGGACCGATCGAGGGGCGGTAGGCGCGGTCGCTGGTCATCGCCTCGTAGGCGTCGGCGACCGCGAGGATGTGGGCCTCCAACGCGATCGCTTCGCCGGCCAGCCCGAGTGGGTAGCCGCGGCCGTCGGGACGTTCGTGGTGCGCGCCGACCCAGCCGCGGATGTCCGCGAGGCTGGGGTGCTCGAGAATCTGGGCGCCGAGCGTGGGGTGGGTCTTGATGACCGCGAACTCCGCCTCGGTGAGCTTCCCGGGCTTGTGCAGGATCGCGTCCGGGACGGCGATCTTGCCGATGTCGTGCAGCATTCCCGCGAGGCGGATGCGCTGCGCGTGGGGTTCGGGCAGTCCGAGCGCCTGGGCGATGAGCAGCGCGTAGCGACCGACGGTCTCCGAGTGGCGGGCGGTACCGCTGAAGCGCAGGTCGACGGTCTCGGCGAGCTCGAGCATGGCGGCGAGGAACCGTTCGCCCTCGATCGTCCGCTGCGGACCACCCACCGCCGCCACGTCGGCTGCCGGGTCGTGCACGGCGGTGCGGTCGCGGCCGCCGTGCTTGGCCGTGTACAGCGCGCTGTCGGCGGCGTTGAGCAGTGACGCGGCGGTCTGGCCGTGGTCGGGGTAGACCGCGAGCCCGAAGCTGATCGTGGTCGGCATCTCCGCGGTGGCGTGCCGCCGGCCGACGGCGTCGCGCAGGCGCTCGGCGACGGTGAAGGCATCCGCGGTGGACGTGTCGGGGAGGATCAGTGCGAACTCCTCACCCCCGATCCGGCCGGCGGTGTCGGTCGGCCGTCGGGCGCCGTTGAGGACCTCGGCGGTCTGTTTGAGGGTGATGTCCCCAACGAGCCGGCCGGCGCGGTCGTTGACCTGCCTGAAGTGGTCCAGGTCGCCGATGATGACCGCCATCGAGTGCTGATTGCGGCGGGCCCGCGCGAGCTCGAGATCGAGCATCTCGCGAAATCCGCGACGGTTGGTCAGCTCGGTCAACGGGTCGGTGCGCGCGGCGTCGTAGAGCCGCTCGATCAGCAGCTCGGCGCGCCCGCGCATCACCTGGATGAGGATCGCGGCGACGAGCAGCGTGCCCATCCCGACGACCCACCAGGAGGGCACCCCGGATGACGGCGGCCGCGCCAGCAGCAGCGCGGCGTAGGCGATGGCGACGTACGCGATCTGCGCGGCGGCCTGGCGCATGGTGAAGAAGTAGGCGCCGTACAGGAAGATCCACAGGTAGAAGAACACCAGCGGACTGGGGCTCTCGCCCGAGAAGTACGCCACGCCGGTGATGAGCGTGCTGCCCCATGCCAGGGCAATCGGCAGCACCCACGCGCGGCGTCCGCTCACCCGCCAGCACAGCAGGCCGGAGACCACGTAGGCGTCGGCGACGATCACCAACAGCCCGGTCACGTCCGCCCGCCGGGAGTGGGGCAACAGCACCGTCAGCAGCGCCAACGTCGCGCCGGCGGCGAACAGGCCCGCCAGAGCGCGGGCCTGCAGGCGGATCTCGCTCACACCCATCGACGCACTGGTGCTGTCCGGCGTCCTGCCGGCGGCATCGACGGGTGCTGCGCGCATGAGAGAAGTGTCGGCAAGCCGTGGTCGGGTCATGAGCCGCGCCGGCGCTGAGGCGACGCATCGTTTACACGCTGGTCACCCCGACGCGTCGGGGCCGGGAGAGAATGGCCCTGCGGCTTGGGCAGACCCACTCATTCGACCGAAGGGCACCATGAGCACCGACGGCTCCTCCCGCTGGTCCCCGACTCGTCGCACGCTCCTGCGGCGTGGCGGCGCGCTCGGCGCCGCGCTGGCGCTTCCCGGCCTCCGGGG
>CAZZWJ010000094.1:0-9013 GCA_964657875.1 uncultured Solirubrobacteraceae bacterium | reverse complement strand
CCGCGCCCGCGCCCGTCGCGTAGTCCCGCCCTCCGCCGCCCGTCGCTCCCTTCTTTTCCGCCCCACCGTTCCCGCGTCGCCAACCCGTCACCGCGGGCCCGCCCGTCGGGCGACGAGCGCCTCGACGAGGTCCGCCGCCCGTGCGGCCCCGTCGTGCCCCGCCGCCCACGCCCCGAGCTCCCGCGCCCGCGCCGCCAACGACGGGTCGCGCAGCGCGCGGCGCACCGCGTGGCGCAGCGTCACCGGCGACAGGAGTGGCCAGGGCAGGGTGCGCCCGGCACCGGCCCACCGCAGGCGCGCGGCGTTCTCGGGCATGTCGCCGGCGTGGGGGACGGCAAGCACCGGACAGCCACACGCGAGCGCCCGGCCGAGGGTGCCGCTGCCGCCGTGGCAGACGACGAGCGCACAGTCGGCCATCGCCCGCTCATAGGACAGCCACGAGACGACGCGGGCGTTGGCGGGAATCCGCACCGGGTGGGGGAGCGGGTGTCCGTTCCAGACCCCGAGCACGCGCACCGGCTCCGACTCAAGCCCCGCAAGCGCGGCGCGCAGCATCCGGTTCTGAGGATCCTGGGCGGTGGAGGTGGCGACGAGCACGAGCGGCGCGTCCCCGGGTGGCGCGGCGATGTCCGCCCCGCCGGGCTCCCACAGCAGCGGTCCGACGACCTCGACGTGCGCCGGCCATGGCCGTGGATATTCAAGCTGGGGGAAGGTCGCGACGAGGCACAGCTGGTCGCTGAGCCCGCCGAACACGCGCCCGGTGGGCGCGAGGCCGACGCGTGCCCGTACGTCGTCGAGCTCCCGGCGGCCGCGCTGCAGGCCGCGGTCGACCAGCGGATCAAAGCCGCGCCACAGGGCTGCCCCGACCCGGGTGCGCGGCCGACGGGCGCCGAGTCCGAACGGCGGCAGCCCGGGCTCTCCGACCGGGTAGAGGTGCGGGATCAGGGTCGCCACCGCGGCCCCCTCAAGCTCACCGCACAGTGCCGGAGCGAGCGTGAGCACGTCGTGGACGACGACGTCGGGGGCGGCGCTCGCCACCGCGGGCCGGGTCACCGCGACCGCGGCGCCCACCGCCTCATAGGGGCTCATCGGACGCTCCCGGGTGGGGAAGACCGGGAACTCGGGCGCGGCGACGAACCGCATCCCCGCCGCCTCGACGGGCGCCCGCCACCGCGCCCACGTCTCATAGGTCACCTCGTGGCCGCGCCCGGCGAGCTCGGCGCCGAGCGCGAGCATCGGGAACGCATGACCGGCGTCACCGAACGCCCCGAGAAAGCACCGCATCGCCGCTCAGTGTCGCCGACCGACGCCGCCGACCGCGCGCCGAATGAGCCGCGGCGAGCCGACCTCGCGTCGAGGGATCAGCGGCGAGATGACCGCGGGGCGGCGATCACCGCGCCGAGATACCCGACGATGCGCTGGGACAGCGCGCTGGCGAAGCGCAGCTCCTCGATCCCGCTCGGCGTGGGGGGCTCGAGTTCGGGCAGCCGTCCCGCAACCTCCGGGGCGAGTGACCAGAGCAGGTCGTAGGCGACCTCGGTCGCGGTGCGCACGACGTCGGGCTCGAAGGACCACATCACCTCAAAGCGCCGCTCACGGTCGGGCAGCTCGGTCTGGCTGGGTTGCTCCCAGGCGGCGAGGCAGGCGTGGGCGCCGGGCGCATCGATGATGACCGTCCACTCGCGCGCGAGTGGTTGATGGATCTCGGTCGGGACCTCGGTGGGCGCATCCCCGGGCTCCCGGACCGAGGAGAAGTCGGCGACGGCGACCGCGAGCGGGGTCGAGCGGGCGAGTTCCCGCCAGCGACGCTCGGCGATCCGGTAGAAGTGCTCGCGCTGAAAGGAACCGAAGACGAACCCGCTCGCGCCCCGGGCGAGGTATTCGTCCTCGATCGCGTGGGAGATCGGCAGCACCGCCCGCTTGGCCATCACCGACGGCGCGATCTCCGGGCGGCGCCGGCGCAGTCCCGCGAACACCGATCCATCCAACGGTTGGCTCTGGCGCCTCGCCCGCTGCACCGCGGCCGGCAGCGACAGGCCCTGCTGGCGCAACCGCAGGACCTCGAGCACCGCCTCCACGTCACGCTCGCTGTAGCGCCGGTGGCCGCCGGGCAATCGCGCCGGCGCGGGAAAGCCATGGCGGCTCTCCCACATGCGCAGCGTGCCGGCCGGCAGACCCGTGCGGGCCGCCAGTTGAGCCGTGCTGAGGCCAGGGTCGGTCATCGTCGACATCCCGCGAAGTGTACGCGCTGTAGTGAGAATCGCAACATTTGGTACCGTCTCGGAGATAGCCAGGTGTCTGGGCAACAACGTCTGCGACAAGGGGCACACTCTCTTCATGCGAATATTGATCACCGGGGCAACGGGCACGATCGGCAAGGCGACCGTCGAAGTGGCGCGCTCACGCGGCGACGATGTCGTCGCCACCTCTCGCGACGCCGACCGGGCCCGGCAGGCGCTTGGCTCCGGGGTCGAGGTTCACGCCTGGCCGGACCCGGCGGCCGCCCCGCCCCCGGCCGACGCGCTGCGCGTCGACGCGATCGTCAACCTCATCGGCGAACCGATCGACCAGCGCTGGACCGCGGAGGCCAAGCAGCGCATCCGTGACTCGCGGGTCAAGGCCACCGAGAACCTGGTGGCCGGGATCGTGGCGCTGCCGGAGCCCGAGCGCCCCGCAACGCTCGTCTCCCAGTCGGCGGTCGGCTTCTACGGCGATCGCGGCGACACCCGCCTGGATGAGACGGCGAGCGCCGGCACCGGCTGGCTGGCCGAGGTCGTCGTCGCCTGGGAGGCGGCTGCGCACGCGGCACCCGCCGGCGTCCGCGTCGTGACGACCCGCACCGGAGTGGTGCTCTCCCCGACCGGCGGCGCGCTGGCCAAGATGCTCCCGTTCTTCAAGCTCGGCATCGGCGGCCCCGTCGCCGGCGGCGACCAGTACGTGCCCTGGATCCACCTCGACGACGTCGTCGGCGGGCTGTTGCGCTGCGTCGACGACGCCGGCGCGACCGGCGCATTCAACCTCGCCGCGCCGGAGCCGGTGACCAATCAGGTGCTCTCCGTGGCGCTCGGCCACGTCCTGCACCGACCCGCGGTCCTGCCGGTTCCGGGGTTCGCGGTCGGGTTGCTCTACGGCGAGATGGCCCAACTGGTCACCGCCGGGCAGCGCGCGGTCCCGAGCGCCCTGCAGAGCTCCGGATATGCGTTCGCTCACCCGGAGGTCGAGGCGGCGCTGCGCGACGTGCTGTGATGGGCGGTCCCGCGAGGCCCGAGACCGGGACGGCCGGCTGATGGCCGTCCACCGCCTCGAGCGCCGTCAGTACCTCGAGCATCCGCTCGACGAGGTGTTCGCGTTCTTCGCCGAAGCCCGCAACCTCGAGCGGATCACCCCGCCGTGGCTGAGCTTTCACGTGCTCACCCCCGAGCCGGTCCCGATGGCGGTCGGCACGCTGATCGATTACCGCCTGCACCTGCACCGGATCCCGCTCGGCTGGACGTCGGAGATCGAGGTCTGGGAGCCGGGGGTCCAGTTCGTCGACCGGGCGGTCCGGGGACCGTTCTCGCTGTGGCATCACCGCCACCGCTTCGCCGCCTCGGGCACCGGGACGATCGTCTCCGACGAGGTGCATTACGCGGTTCCGTTCGGACTGCTCGGCGAGCTCGTGCACCCGCTGTTCGTCGCGCGCGACGTCGAGGCGATCTTCACCCACCGCCATGCCGCGGTGCAGGAGATCCTCGATGCGACGGCGACGCCCGTCGGCGCATGACCTCGATCCTGTGGCTGCGGCGGGACCTGCGCCTGCACGACCATCCGGCGCTCGAGGCCGCCCGCGCCGACGAGCGGATGGTTCCGGTGTTCTGCTTCGACGACGGCCTGCTGAAGGGCCGCCATGCCTCGGGACCCCGCACCCAGTTCATGCTCGAGTGCCTTGGCGACCTCGATGACGCGTTGCGCAGCCGCGGCAGCCGGCTGTTCATCCGCCACGGCCGGCCCGAGACCGAGCTCGTCGCCCTCGCGCAGGCGGTGGACGCCGACGCCGTTCACATCTCGATCGACGTCTCGCCGTTCGCACGCGCCCGCCAGCGGGCGGTGAAGTCGGCGCTCGCCGCGATCGACGTCGAGCTCGTGCCCCATCCCGGCCTGTTCGCCATCGACGCGTTCGCGCCCGTGCGGACGCAGACCGATCGGCCCTACACGGTGTTCACGCCGTTCTACAAGAAGTGGCTCAGCGCGCCCCGGCGGGAGGTCACCGGCGCGCCGCGCAGCCTGCCGTCGACCGGGCGCAAGGCGGCGGCGGGGACCGTGCCGACGCTCGCGGACCTGGGTCTCACCCAGGAGGTGTCCGATCCCGCGCCCGGCGGCGAGACGGCGGCCCGCACGGCGCTCGGCGCGTTCCTGCGCAGCCCCGTCGAGGACTACGCCGACGGCCACGACACGCTCACCGGCGCGTCGGTGTCGCACCTTTCCCCCTACCTGCACTTCGGCTGCCTGTCCCCGCGGGAGATCGAGCAGCGCCTGTCGCAGACCGAAGGCGCGGAGGCGTTTCGCCGACAGCTCTGCTGGCGGGACTTCTATGCGTACGTGCTCGGCCATTTCCCCGACAACGCCAAGCGCGAGTTTCAGGAGCGCTACCGCGGCGGCGCCCTGAACTGGAGTGATGACGAGACCCGCTTCGCGGCGTGGTGTGAGGGGCGGACCGGCTACCCCGCGGTCGACGCCGGGATGCGTCAGCTCGCCCGCGAGGGCTGGCTGCACAACCGCGCGCGGCTGATCGTCGGCTCGTTTCTCACCAAGGACCTCGCGATCGACTGGCGCTGGGGCGAGCGCCACTTCATGCGGCTGCTCATCGACGGCGACGAGGCGTCCAACAACGGCAACTGGCAGTGGATCGCGTCGGTGGGGGTCGATCCCGCGCCCGCGTTTCAGCGCATGTTCAACCCCGCCCTGCAGCTCAAGCGATTTGATCCCAAGGGCGAGTACGTGCGCACCTACGTCCCGGAGCTGCGCGATGTCCCGGACCGCTATCTCGCCGAGCCCTGGACGATGCCGCCGGACGTCCAGGCCCAATCCGGATGTCGCATCGGCGAGGACTACCCCGAGCCGATCGTCGACCACGCCGAGGCCCGGCGCGAGGCGCTGGACCGCTACCGCGTCTGAGCGACACCTCGGCTCACGCAGAACCGACGCCGGGAACCTGACCACCGGGATCGAGGCTCCACGGCGCCGCCGCCTCCGGTGCGCCTACTTCCTGCGGTGCCGGCGGTGGACCGTGGCGGCATGGACGGTGGCCGTGACCCGCCTGACGACCCTGCCGCCCGCGGTGACCGTCACCCGCACCCGCAGCGTCCGGCGCCCCTTGAGCAGCGCCAAGCCGGCTCGGTTGAGCTTGACCGAGACCGATCGGCGGTTGCCGGCCGTCAGCCGGGCCGTCCCCGAGCCGACGGTCACGACCCGGGACGCGCGCTTGCCCTTGGCGCGCTTGACCTTCTTGGTGACGGTGAGCTTGATCGTCGCCGTCGCGCACGACCCGCCGCCGCTCGGACACGACAGCCGGATCGTCAACGCGCCGGCATGGCCGGAGATCGCGCCGACCTTCGGCTTGGCGCCCGTCCGGGGCTTCACCGGGGTCGGTGGCGTCGGGGTTCCCGCGGCGGGGGAGAGCGAGACGGTCGTCGGGGTGTAGACGACGCCGTAGGACTGTCCGGAGAACTGGGGGCTGGGGAACGTTCCGCTCACCGACGCGGCTTTGACCAGGGTGACGGCCGAGCTCTGGCTGCCGGTGGTGGCCACGGCGAGACCCCCGCCCAGGCCGGCCGCGCCGGTCAGGGCGAGCACCGGGTTCTGCAGGGCGCTCGAGCCGGCGACGATCGCGATCGACAGCGTGCCCGGTGTCGTTTGAGCGAAGCTCGTGGCGGAGATCGTCATCCCGCCGGCGAGCGAGACCCCGCCCTGGTTGGTGATCTGGCCGGTTCCACCGATCGACTCCTGCAGCGACAGCGTGCCGGTGTTGACCAGCGTGCCGTCGATGGAATTGCCGCCGCCGCCGTTCGTGTTCTCCGAGATGATGGAGCCGGCGTTGGTGAGCGCGCCACTCTTGATGTTCAGCGTGCTCTGGGTCTGGTCGGTGCCTCCGGCGCCGAGCTCGATCGTCCCGTGATTGGTGTAGGTGCCGGCCACGAACAGGCTGCCCTGAGTGTCACCGGGCACGCCCGAGGACCACAGCGTGTCGCCGGCGCCGACATCGCCGGTGAGGTTCGCACCCCCGGTCTGCGCGTGGACGGTGTCGGTGGCCGTGCCCGCGAGGTCGACGTCGACGCCGGCGTTGTCGCTGCTGAGGAGAAGCGGGTTGCCGGTGCTCGTCCCGCCGCTGGCGGTGAAGGTGCCGTCCAGCTCGGTGAACGTGCCCTGATCGTTGATCGCGCCACCCGTCTGGGTGAACGTGGAATCCGTCTGCTCGAAATTGACGTTCAGGGTGTTGGCGGCGGCGATGTTGATGATGCCGGCGCCGTTGACGTCGGGGCCGTTGAGGTTGAGGCTGTCGGTGACGTTGAGCGTCCCCTCGTTGTCCAGGCCGCCGGAGATCGTGTTGGCGTTCTGCCCGTTGTATGGCTCGGAGGTGATCGCTCCCCGGTTGACCAGGGTTCCCGACATGACAGCGATCAGGCCCGGTTGACCGCCCGTGATGCCGGGGCTGGCCGCGGGGCTGCTGCCCAGCGTGATCGCCCCGTTTGACAGCACGCCCCCGCCGGCGCTCTGGTTGGTGAGATGCAGCTCGTCGCCGGTCTGGGCTCCCCCGCCGCTGCCGAGGAGGGCGAGCGTCACGGTGTTGCCGGGATCGCCGCCGATCGTGATCGAGTTGGCGTCGATGTTGTTGTAGAAATCGATGTTGACCGTGTAGCTGCCGGACGCATCGGTGTTGTCCAGACACACGTTGGTGGTCGCGGTGGGCTCCATGCCATTGCTCCAATTCGCCGCGACGTCCCAGTTGTTGGGGGTGATGTCGTTGGGCGCCATGTGGCCCCCGACCCAGTAGACGGACCCCGTGGGGCATGCCGGGTTCGTCGCCGCCCGCGCCGGGCCGCTCAGGGCCAGCAGTGCTGCCACTGCCGCCACTGCCGTCGCCCCCAGGTGGCGCATGCGCCATCCGCCTTCAGAACCGATCATCTCCATTGCCCCTTGTCGCCGCTTCGCCGAACGGCGGCATCGTACTTTCGGGGTGTGTGTCATGTGCCGCAATTCCGCGCACCGGCTGAAACCATGACGCCGACGAGACGACACGAGGCCAGGGAACCTCAGTTGGGACGGGGTGATCGGCGCGACCCCGCCGGTGCGCGGGCCTACGCAGCCGGCACGTACCATGCGCGGATCATGAGCGTGAATGTGGACGGGCGCGTGCTGCGGCTCGTGGGCGAGGTGATGGGGCTGCTCGACCTGGACGAGCTCTGCCAGGGACTCCTGCTCGCCTTGCGTGAGGCCGTTCCGGCCGACTTCGTCGCGATCAACGAAGTCCCCGATCGTCAGGGTGCGATCTCGATCAGCGATCCGCCGATCCCGGCGGGCGGTCACCGGATGTGGGCCCGGTACGGCCACCAGAATCCGCTCGCCGCCCACTTCATCCACAGCCGCGACGGTCGCCCCAGGCGGTTCTCCGATCTCCTGACCCGGCGTGAGCTGCATCGGCTGGAGATCTACACCGAGATCTACGCGCCGCTCGGCGTCGAGTACCAGATCGCCTTCACGCTGCCCTCGGGGCCGCAACGCGTGCTCGGTGTGGCGTTGAGCCGCTCGCGCCGTGACTTCACCGTCGCCGAGCGCGACCTGCTCGATGTCGCGCGCCCCTACCTCATCCAGGCCTACCGCAACGCGCTCGCCTTCACCGAGGCGAACCGGCTCGACGGGCCCGCGCCGGAGATCACCGATCCGCGGCGTCTCGGCCTCACCTCCCGCCAGGCCGAGGTCGTACGCCTGGTCGCGATGGGCCGCTCCAACCAGCACATCTCCGGCGTCCTGGGGATCAGCGTCCGGACCGTGCAGAAGCACCTGGAGCGCGCGTACCGCGAGCTCGGCGTCAGCGACCGGTCGCAGGCTGCCGGACGGGTCTGGGGCGAGGCGATGGACCGCGACCGTGTCTGAGGGACTGGGCGGCGGGTTCGGAGAATGGGTCCCGGGCGCGGTCGTCTTCGACTGCGACGGCCTGCTCGTGGACACCGAGCCGTGCTGGACGGTCGCCGAGGGTGAGCTCTTCGCCCGCCGCGGCCTCCCGTTCGGTGATACGGAGAAGGCGAGCCTGATCGGAACCTCGGTGCCGGCGGCCTGCGCGAGGCTCGCCGGAGTCTTTGCCGACGGTGCCACCGCCGCCCAGATCGAGTCCGAGCTGCTTGAGCGAGTCGCGCAGATCGTCGCCCGGGACGCTCGGGCGATGCCGGGCGCCGCCGCGTTCGTCGCCCGTGTCGGTGCCCGCCGGCCGATGGCGGTCGCCTCCAACTCACCGCGCGCGATGCTCGACCAGGCGCTCGCCCGCGGGGGCTTCGTGGGAACGTTCCGCGTCACGGTCGCTGCTGACGAGGTCACGCACCCCAAGCCCGCGCCGGACCTCTACCTCGCCGCCTGCGCCCGCCTCGGCGTCGAACCCAGCCGCTGTCTCGCGCTGGAGGACTCGGCGACCGGGATCGCCGCGGCCGTCGCCGCGGGGATGCGAACGCTCGGGGTGCCGACGCTCGCCGGTCGTGACACCGGCGCCGAGGTGACCGTCTCGAGCCTTGCCGATCCCGCGCTCGCCGCCTGGGTCGAGAGCTGGCCGGCTGGCGTCGAACAGGAATAAGACTCAATCTCATATCGCTGCTAGGCTGGCCGCATGGACCCGCTCGCCCGCCGACGCCGGCGCCGGCGCCCGCGGGCGGCCGTCGCCGCGATGCTCGTCGTCGCCGCCGGTCTGCTGAGCGGATGCGGAGCCGCCGGATCGCCGGTCTCGGCCCACGGCCGGATCCTCGCCGTCGGCGCTGAGAACGAGTACGCC
>CAZZWJ010000093.1:0-9079 GCA_964657875.1 uncultured Solirubrobacteraceae bacterium | reverse complement strand
CTCGACCCGACCTCCGACCAAGGTCAAAGGCCAGGTCTCGACCTGGCCCTCCGACCAAGGTCAAAGACCAGTCCTCTCAAGGTGACCGTCGGGTTCCGGCCCGCGGACGTCTCGGGAGAGCCGCGCTCCACGGGCTCACTTCGCTCCAAGGTGCTCACCAGACCCATGCGCGCAGTCTCGGGCCGAGCCGACGGCGCCATCACCGTGGCGACCGCCCGCCGGTGAATCAGTCGGCGAGGGGGCGCTTGTTCGGCGCCGTGCCGAACACGTGATCCCAGAAGGGGGCGCTCACGCCGTAGCCACGGTCGTGGTCCTGGAAGTGGTGGCGCATGTGCAGCTCGCGCAGGCGGCGACCGAGCGCCGTCGTGGGGCGGTGATGATGCACGTGGTAGTGCAGCATGTCGTAGGCGAGGTACCCGCCGAGGAAGCCGGCGCCGAACGGCAGGAAGCCGGGCATGCCGATCACCAGGTAGAAGCCGTAGAGGAAGATCGCGGCCAGCGGCAGCGACACCGACGGCGGCATCACGAGCCGCATCGGGTCGTTGGGGTGGTCATGATGGACGCCGTGGATGATCCAGTGCAGCTTGGCGCCGATCCCGTCCGCGGGCTCGAAATGGAACACGATCCGGTGCAGCCAGTACTCGGTGAGCGTCCAGAAGACGTAGCCACCCAGCACCCAGACGACCGTGAGGACACCGGCGCCATGCACGAAGCCGAGCGCGAGCAGCACCCCGATCACCGGCACGAAGATGATCGGTGGAACCGCCGGATGGACCCGCGACAGCTTGTCGAGGATGTCGGAGTCGAACATCCGCGGCGACGCCCGCAACACCTCGCTACGCGACATTCCCTGCAGCTCGTCGGCGCTCTGACTGGACATCACCGCGATTCTAGCCGTCGGTCCGCTGCGCGCCGGAAAAGTAAGGGCGCCCTTATGGCCCCGGGGTGGCTTCGGGATCAGCGGGCATCGCCAACACGATCTGGCGCAGCGAGAGCGCGATGTACGGTCGCTGCTCGACTCGCGGTTCGCCGTCCAGGGAGACCACCTCGACGTCGGTGAGCGCGACGAACACACGCTCGGAGGCGTTCAGATAGTCGGTGAGCCGGCTGCGATAGCCATCGGTGGGCAGCCGCAGCAGGCCGGTGATCCGGTGGCGGTCGGTCTCCACGATGACGCGCTCGTCGCGATGGTCCATCGCGCGGGGACGATACCCGCCCCGCCGCACCTGCGAGGATTCAAGCGACGATGGCCAAGTCGCCGCCCACGCGCTGGTGGCAGATCCGTCCGGCTCAGAACCGCAAGCCCGTCACCTACCGCTGCCCGCTGTGCCAGGGGCAGCTCCCGGCGCTCATGGACCACGCGCTGATCACGCCCGAGGGCGACGCGACGCGCCGCCGGCACGCCCATCTGCAATGCGTCGCCGCCGCCCGCCGTGACGGCCGGCTGCCGACCCGGGATGAGTACGAGCGCGCGGTGCGGCGAGCCGCCGGCGAACCCGACCCGCAGCCCTGGTGGCATCTGCGGTGGCCCGGTCGGTAGGGTCCCGCCCCATGGCACACGACCTGAAGCTCGGATTGATGATGGGTTACTGGGCGGGCGGCCCACCGCCCGGCGCCCAGGAGACGGTGCTCGAGGCCGAGCGCCTGGGCTTCGACTCGGTGTGGACGGCCGAGGCGTACGGATCCGACGTGCTCACCCCGCTGGCGTGGTGGGGCGCGGCGACGCAGACGATCGGCCTCGGGACCGCGATCGCGCAGCTGTCCGCGCGGGCGCCCGCGGCCACCGCCATGGCCGCGATGTCGATGGACCACCTTTCTGGCGGCCGCTTCCGGCTGGGGCTCGGCGTCTCCGGTCCCCAGGTCGTCGAGGGCTGGTACGGGCAGCCCTTCGCCAAGCCGCTCGCGCGGACGCGGGAATACATCACGATCGTCCGAGACATCTGGGCCCGCAACGGGCCGGTGAGTGCACCCGGCCCCCACTACCCGCTGCCGCTGCCGGGTGGCACCGGCCTCGGCAAGCCGCTGAAGTCGAGCATCCGTCCGCTGCGCGCCGAGATCCCGATCTACCTCGCCGCCGAGGGCCCGAAGAACATCGCGATGGCCGGTGAGCTCTGCGACGGGTGGCTCGCGCTCTTCTATTCGCCGCACGAGGACAGCTACTACCGCGAGTCGCTCACCGAGGGCCTGAACCGACCGGGCGCGCGGGTCACCGCCGACGCCTTCGACGTCGCCGTCCAGGTGCCGTTCATCGTCACCGACGACGTCGACGCGGCGCTCGACGCGGTGCGGCCGTTCTACGCGCTGTACTTCGGCGGCATGGGGGCCAAGGGCGCCAACTTCCACGCCAACGTGCCGATCCGGATGGGCTACGAGGCGGAGATCGAGCACGTCCAGGACCTCTACCTGGAGGGCAAGAAGGACGAGGCGGCGGGCGCGATCCCACGCCACCTGCTCGAGCAGCTCACGCTCATCGGTCCCGCGGACAAGCTGCGCGACGACCTGCAGGCCTGGCGTGAGTCGCTGGCCACGACGTTGCTGATCGCAGGGGATCCGGCGATGCTGCGCGCCGCCGCCGAGCTCGTGCTCGGCTGACGGCAGACGTCACGCGGCGGGTGGGCGAGTCGCGGCGGCGAGCACCGTCTCGGTCCGCTGCCGGTCCGCGGCGAGGATCCGCCGCGCCTTGATGCCCAGCCCGAGGCGCTCGCGGCCGTCAGATCCATAGGGCGACAGCCCCGAGACCTCGTGCACGCGGGAGAGTCGGTAGCCGACCGTGTGCCGGTGCAGCGCCATCGCCTCCGCGGTTTCGGTCGTCGAGCCGTCGTGGGCGAGGAACGCGCACAGGGTCATGAGCAGGTCGGTGTCGTGGCGCGCGTCGTACTCGTCCAGGGGGGCGACCGAGCGCGCGCACAGCCGCTCGAGCTCGTCGCAATCCCGCAGCAGCACTCCGATGAGCAGCCGATAGGTCTCCTCGTGGCCGTCGTCGGCACCCAGCTGGGCGAGCAGCTCCGCCTCGCGCAGGGCCTCGTGCAGACGGGTGGCGTCCCGGCGCGGCTCACTCAGCGAGACGACCCAGCCTGATTCCCGCAGTCGGGAGGCGAGCTCGGCGGCGCGGTCCTCGACCCCCGGGCCGAGCGGCAGGAGGGCGAGCAGCCGCCCGGGCTCGCATTCGGCGCCGAGCAGGCCGGGTCCCCACTCCAAGGCCGCGCCGGACGTGGGCTCACGGCGCGCGCACAGGGCGATCGCGCCGGCGCTCAGCTCCACGCCCAGGCGACGGCCGCGCGCGACGACGTCCTCGGGGTTCTCCGGCGGTCCCGTCGCCAGCTCGACGAGCAGCGCGTCGGCGGCCACCGCCGTGGGGGCCGATCCGCGGTCGGGGTGCATGAGGACCGTCACCGAGGCGGCGACCGCGGCCGCCTCCAGCCACGCCCAGCGGTCGACGATCATGTCCGCCGCGGCCGGCGCGAGCGCCGCGACGATCCCGACCACCTGGTCGGCGATCCGCACCGCGACGACCTCGGCAAGCGCCGGCGGCGCTTCGTGACGACCGCCACCGACGAGCGCGCGGGCGTGCGCCTCCAGGCCCTCCGGGACGGGACCGGCCGGAAAGCGGACCGGGCGTCCGAGCGCCGGCACCGAGATCGCAACCGGACCGCCGAGGCCCCGCGAGGTGGCCCCGGCAATCGTGGCGAGGTCGCGCCCCGCGACCGCTTCGGTGATGAGGGTCAGCGGCCGGGAGGCGGCGGTATCCGCCTCCCGGTCTGACCATGCGCTCGCGTGACCCATGCGCGCAGCGCGCCTGACTTCATGCCGTCGAGGTCGTGGTCCCGGCTCCAGTCGAGATCGGCGGGATCCCACTGGGGAAACCGAGCGACGGGATGTCGGACGGGTACACCTCGTGACCGTGCTCGGCGGTGTCGCCGATCTCCATGTTCTCCTCCGACATGCGCAGCGGCACGAACAGGCCGACCAACCTCAACAGGATGAACGTCGCCACGGCCGACCATGCGATCACGAACGCGGCGGTGATCGCCTGCCACTTCAGCAGGTTCCAGTTGCCGTGGATGAGGCCCGGAGCGGCCGCGATCGAGGGGGTCTTGCCCACGCCGATGTACTCGGTCATGTTCGGGTCTGCGAAGACACCGGTGAGCAGGCCGCCGAGCAGGCCGGCGATGCCGTGGGTGTAGAAGACCCCGAGCGTGTCGTCGACGTTGCGGAACGGCCGGAGCGCACTCATGTAGTTGAGGGCGAAGTAGACGACCGTCGACGCGATGATCGCGATCGCGCCCGCCCCCCAGCCGTTGACGTAGCCCGCGGCGGGGGTGATCGCCACCAGGCCGACGATCATGCCGTTGACGCCGGAGATCAGGCCCGGCTTGCGGCCGGTGATGTAGTCCCAGCCGACCCACACCATGAACGCCACGGCGGTACAGAGGTTCGTGTTCAGGATCGCGCCGGAGGCCGAGGCGCCGGCGAAGTACGGATCGCCGCCGTTGAAGCCGTTCCAGCCCATCCACAGCAACCCGGCTCCGATCGCGACCATGGCGACGTTGTTCGGCGCATCGATCTCACGGTCGCGCTGCAACCGGGGTCCGATCACCGCCGCCGCGACGAATCCGGAGATTCCGGCCGACATGTGGATCACGTAGCCGCCGGAGTAGTCCAGCGCCCCGTGCTGGGCGAAGTAGCCGCCACCCCAGATCGAGAACGCGTCGACCGAGTAGACAATCGAGGACCACAGCACCACGAACGGCACCCACGCCTTGAGGTTGATGCGCCCGAGCACCGAGCCGAGCATCAAGAGCGGTGTGATCCCGGCGAACACGAACTGGAAGTAGGCGAGGGTCGCCTGCGGGAACGCGAACGCCGGCCCGGCCGTCACCAGCGGGATGCTGGCCTGGCCCTGCTCGGCCTTATGCCCGAGGATCTCGCCGGGGATACCGACGAAGTTCCCGAAGAAGCCGTGACTGGAGAGACCGTGCCACGGGGTGCCGAATCCCATCTTGAAACCCCACAGCACCCAGACGATGAGAACGGCCGCGAACGCCGTGAAGGTGAGCATCATGCTGTTGATCGACCAGCGCTTCTGCATGACCCCGCCGTACAGGACGACGAGTCCAGGGACGCTCATCAGTCCGACGAGTGTCGCCGCAGTCATCTGCCAGGCGTTGTTGCCTGGACTGAGCCACGAGGGATAGGGCAACCACATCTGAGATACGTCTCCTTGTCAGCCGAGGGCGAGCGGCCGCGTGCGCGGGTCGCGCTCGAGCCCTCCTGTCACAATCCGCATCAGTACACAAGGACCGGTGCGGGGCACCCATAGCCCGCCGTCCAGCAAACCTTCAGGGTCGCCTAGACATTGGGATAAAACGTTGGAAAACCGAGTGAAACCGTTAGAAAGCGAGTGAAATCCCTCGCGGGAGGACGATCACCGATCCGCGTGCGGAGTCGAGGTGTCCGCGGCTCATTCCGTCGAGCCTCACCTGTCCGGCTGGCGCACCGGCCTGGGAGTCGACCACGATCAGGTCGGCGTCTCGTCCGCCCGCGATGAGCTCGGCCCCGGTGGCGGTGATGAGCGCGTGACCGGTCTGGGCCGCCGCTCCGGCATCGTCGGCGCTGGCGACCGAGACGGTCGTGATTCGCGTGTCTCCGGACGTGCGCAGCCCCGCCGCGGCGACTCCGACGGCGACCGCGCCGCCGTTGAGTAGACCTTGCGCCGCGCCTCCCGGCTCGACGCGGCCCGGAGGCGTGCGGTAGTCGGAGCCGAACAGCACCAGGTCGGCGGACTCGGCGGCCGCGAGCTCGGCGAGTCCGGCGCTCGTCGACGGGTTGACGACGACGTGCGTGGGGATCGCCGGGTCGCCCAGCCAGGCGACGCCCTGCTGGACGCGACGGTTGGCATCGTGCTCGCCGATCTCCTCACGCCGCGGGTCGTACTCATGCGAGTGGCGCACGTAGGCGAGCGTCAGGGACGCCCCGGCGGCGTGCAGCATGCGCGCGAGCGTGAGCGCGTCGTCATCGTGGGTGGTGCCGTCGTAGGAGACGAGGATCTTGACCGCCATCGCGGGAGGATCATCGCGCGACTCGCAAAACGGGTCACTATCCGGGTGGACAAGCTTCCCGGTCGTTGCTTTATCCGAGCGTCGCTGTACGGAGGCCCGGCACTCTGGCGTCGCAGTCACCGAGCCGGTACGGTCTGCGCCGTGTCCGAAAGTGGATCCTTCGACGTCGGCCTGGCGATGACGACCGGCGTCGAGTTCCCCGACCGCGAGGTCACCGAGACCCTCGGCGTCATCTACGGGCTGGTCGTGCGCAGCATGGGCGCGATCGGTGGAGTCGTCGCGGGGGTCAAGGCGCTGCGCCGTGGCGAGGTGAGTCAGTACACCCAGCTGCTGGAGGACTCGCGCCGCCACGCAATCGACCGGATGGTGGAGAACGCGCGGCTGGTGCAGGCCGACGGGCTGATCGCGGTTCGCTTCGATTCGTCGGAGATCGGTCAGCAGCTCACCGAGATCGTCGCCTACGGCACCGCGGTGAAGCTCTCACCCCGAGGCTGAGGACCCGGCGCCGGGACGTGTCGCTCGCCGACTCCGACCGCGAGGCCCTCTACGCACGGCTGAGCGCTCATGCGGCGGCCGACCATCTCGACCTCGTCGAGCTCGAGCGACGGATCGCGGCCGTCGATCGTGCGGACACCCGCGACGCGGCGTTCGCGGTGCTCGCCGACCTGCCGTCGCTGCCCGCGGGGCGCGGCGAGGGTCGCGCCCGCCGACCGCGCTGGGGAAGGGGTCACGGCGACGTCGATCGACCGGGGGAGGGGTGGCTGGCGACGAACGAGCGCTTCCGAGATCCCCGGAGCGGGCGAGTGATGCGCGTCTGGGAGGACGCCGCCGGCGGGCGCCACTACCTGCCCGACGGCGAACCATAGGATCCGGCCGCCGGGGCCGCCCGGCGGCGGTCAGTTGCGGCGGGTGCTGCCGCCGCCGAACAGCGACAGGAGCAGCAGGAACACGTTGAAGACGTCGAGGAAGATCGAGGCCGCGATCGGCACCGTCATCGACATGTTCGCGTTGCGCAGGCGCTGGAAGTCAAAGGCGGTGAAGCCGCCGAAGACGACCAGGCCGAGGACGCAGTAGATGATGTTGCTGCCGGGGATGACCAGGAACAGCGTGATGAACCCGAACGCGATGAGGGCGATCAAAGCCCAGAAGAACGCGCGTGCGTACTGCGACAGGTCCCGACGCGTCGCGTAGCCATAGCTGCCGAGGGCGGCCGTGAAGCCTGCGGTCGCACCCCCCGCCTGAAAGACGGCACCCGGGTCCGCCGACGTGTAGTAGTTGATCACCGGCGCGATGAACAGACCGAGCGACAGGCCCATGCCGAACAACAGCACGATCGAGAGCTGCTCGCGACCGCGGCTGCTCGCCCAGTTGAGGCCGAACACGCAGGCCATCGCGAGGATGAAGAAGAGAAAGCCGGTGCCGCCGACCATGTTGCGCCCGATGAAGGCACCGAGCGCCAGGCAGCCGAACGTGAGCGCGACGAGGCCCATCACCTGACCGAAGACGCTGCGCGTCTGGTCGCGGGTGAGCGTTCCGCCATAGCCGTATCCGCTCTGGGGGCCGCCTCGATAGGCACGGGTTCCAAGGGGCATGACCCAGAGAATACCGGCTGATCCGGTGGTTTTCAGCCTGTCGGAGCGCTCCTGAGGCAATTCTTAAGGAGGGGTGCGACGGGGCCATCTCGTACGCGCCCGGACGTCACTGCGCGGAACTCCAATCCGGAGCCGCGATACTCAGGGGATGTCCGCGTCCACCGATGCTCCCCGGCGTAGCCGATCTCGCGGGCGACGTCGGGTCGCGGCGGACGCACCACCGGTACCCCGCGAGGCGTGGACGCGGCTGGCCGCCTGCACGGCCGCCGCCGCGCTGCTGCAGCTCGACGGCACACTCATCACGGTCGCCCTGCCCAAGGTCGCCAGTGGCCTGCACGTCACCAACAGCTCGACATCGATCGTGCTCGTCGCCTACTTCGCCGCCTACGCGCTGCTGCTCATCCCCGGCGGTGAGCTCGTCGATCGCCTGGGGGCGCGGCGCCTCGCGCTCGCCGGCCTCGCGCTGTTCACCGTCGGCGTGGCGGCCGGGGCGGTCTCCCAGAGCTTCGGCGAGCTGATCGGGGCTCGCATCGTCCAGGGCGTGGGCGCCGGGCTCGTGAGTCCGGCGGCGCTCGCCGGCGCTGTGAGCGGCTTCCCCGCTGAGCGCCGGGGCAGCGCCCTCGGGATCTGGGGCGCGTCGGCGGGTCTGTCGAACCTGCTCGGTCCGCTGCTGGGAGGCGTGCTCACCGTCGTCCTGGGTTGGCGTGCGGATTGGTGGGCGCTCATCCCCCTCGCGCTGGCGGCGGGGTTCGCCGTCGCACGACTCGTGCCTGAACAGATCGCGGGCGGGGGAGAGGACGTGGGTCGGGTGACCGTCAACCGGATCGTGATCGCGGCCACGATCGTCGCCGGCCTCACGTTCGCGGTGATGATCGGATCCTTCTACATCGCCGAGCAGTACCTGCAGCACGACGCGGGGTTCTCGGCGCTCGGCGCATCCGGCGCACTCGTCATCGTCGCGCTGCTCGTCGGCGTCGCGGCTCCGCTCGCGGGGCGGCTCGTCGACACCCGCGGTGAGCGGCTGCCGACGCTGCTCGGGTTCGGCGGCGCCGGGGTCGGGCTGGTCGTGCTCGGCATCCCGGGGGTGACGCTCCGTGGACTGATCACGATCGTGCCCCTGATCCCGGTCGGTCTCGGGCTCGGGATGCTGTTCGTACCCGTGTCACGTGCGGCGCTCAACGCGACGCCCCGGGCCAGCCACGGCCGCACCTCGGCGCTGCTGTCGGTCGGACGCCTCGGCGGCGCCGCCGTCGGCTCCGCCGTGGCCGGCGTCGCCCTGTCGGGCACGCTCACCGCCGACGGCGTCCATCACGCGCTGCTGGTCGGCGGCGCGGTCTGCCTGGTCATCGGTCTGCCGATCGCGCAGTGCCTGCGCCCACTCACGGGCGTGCGGGGGGATCAGCCGGCCGGGTGAGCGGTGTGCGGGGG